>DATMSO010000086.1:0-9244 GCA_035565335.1 Methylovorus sp. | reverse complement strand
CTGGGTGGCGAGGCTTACTTCGCGTGGCAGCACATTGGAGTGTGCCGGTACCAGTAATACGTCATCGAAGGTAAGCGCTTGTTGCAACAGACGCATATAATTTCTTTCCGACAAAAGCTAATTATACCGATTTGCCGTATTCCGGTAAACGACCATCATGCGTTCTTGTATATCTGCGGTCTGTATACAGATGTTGAATGTGGATGCAGCACCGCCTCCCAGGCCGGGAATGCCGTGTGGAATGGCGCCAGGCGAGGGCCTGGAGGAGCATCCATGGTCAGGTACGCATTGACGACAGCCGCCACTGGTCTTACGCTAGGCCCTATCTCAGCCAAGGAATTTTCATGATGCATTCGCGCTTGCTTGTTGTCGCATTATTGCTGTTGCCACTGGTGGCAACAGCGGATGTTTATAAATGGAAAGATACCAATGGCACCACCCGATATTCCGATATTCCTCCTAAAAACCTGCCATACGAAACCATAGGTGGCGGCAAGGTTGCCGCGCCTGCGCCAACACCCGCCAAAGCGGCTCCCGAGGAAGGTGCTTCCAACAAGGACCCTAAGCTGGCGAGGGAAATAGATGCCCAGCGCCGCAGGGATGATGCGGAAAAGTCCAAAAAGCAGGATCAGCAAAAGCAGGCGGCAGACAAGCAGAAGCAGGACAACTGCGCGACAGCACGCGGTAATCTGGCCAATTACCAGCAAGGCGGCCGCATCTACAAGATGAATGCAGACGGTGAGCGTGAGTATCTGGACGATAGCGCGATTGACAAGGGGCTGGAGGACGCACAAAAGCAAGTGGACAAGTACTGTAAATAAAGGGCGCGCAGCCTGTGTGGTAAAACAGACGGTGGTGTAGCAACCACCGTTTTTTTATGTCTTTTTCATGTCCCGCCCCTCAGCGGCGCGCTGACGGCGGATGGCCTTGGGGTCGGCGATCAGTGGGCGGTATATTTCGACCCGGTCGCGCGCGCGCAGAGGGGTATGCAAGGTAATGTGTTTGCCGAAAATGCCTATTTTGTGGATGCCCAGATCAATCTGTGGAAACTCGGTCAGGATGCCGGATTGGCGAATGGCTTGTTCGGCGCTGGCGCTACTGTCCACCATCAGCGGAATAAGGCGCTGTATGCCAGGCTCGGCATAGGCAACTTCCACCAGTATCTGTTCGACGACTTCCATGGCGCCCGCTATCTAGCGATATACCTCGTCCGCACGCACCACAAACGCGTCGACAAAGGTATTGGCAATGTGGCTGAAGACCGGCGAAATCAGCTTTTCCAGCAAGCCATTGGAAAACTCATAGTTCAGTCTGAATTCAATCTTGCAGGCTTCTTCCGCCAGAGGAATAAAGCGCCAGACGCCTTCCAGATGACGAAACGGGCCATCTTTCAGACGGATTTCCATCACGGTAGGGTAAGTTTTGATGTTTTGCGTGGTGAAGTGTTGCTTGATGCCGTGGTAATCAATACGCAGCGTCGCGGTGGTGGACTGCTCGTCGCGCTGGATCACTTCTGTACCGCCACACCAGGGTAAAAAAGCCGGGTAATTTTCAACGGCGTCTACCAGCGCGTACATGCGCTCGCAGGAGTGTGGGACCAATACTGTTTTTTCAACCTGAGCCATCGGAGCTTTGCAACTGGAGTAAAATGGCAATTTTAAGCCATATTCCCGCTGTGGCACCATAAACTTTGACCATGTTGCATGGTCATGCCTGGTACAGCATCGGAGCGGATAGACATGAGCATTGCACAGAACAAAAAAGCATTTCACGATTACTTCATTGAAGAGAAATACGAAGCCGGCATTGTCCTGGAAGGCTGGGAAGTCAAGGCCATTCGCGATAACCGCATTCAGTTGAAAGAGGCGTATGTCATCATTCAGCGTGGTGAAATTTACCTCATCGGCTGCCATGTGACGGCGCTGGGCTCGGCCTCAACCCATGTCAGGCCGGATGCCATACGCACCCGCAAGTTGTTGTTGCATTCGGAAGAAATCGCCAAGCTGATCGGCAAGGTGGAGCGCGCCGGCTATACCCTGGTGCCGCTGGACCTGCATTACACTCGCGGCCGCATCAAGCTGCAAATCGGGCTGGCCAAGGGCAAGAAGCAATACGACAAGCGGCAAACCGAGAAGGAACGTGACTGGAAGATGGAGCAGAATTCCATCATGAAACGCCACGTCAAATCGCAGGCCTGAGTTTTATAGCGCGATTCAGCCCTGCGCACCCAGCATGAAGCTGAGCTGCATGTGAACAAATTCGGCAGGGCGCTGGGTGGCCAAGCCAATCTCCAGCCGCACGCGCCCATCCGCCACATCCTGCAGGGTCATGGTAATGCCTTGGCCCACCCGTACAAAAAACGCCTGCTCAGGCTTTTCTCCGATAAAAACACTATTGCGCCATAGCATCATCAGAAACAGGTCGACACTGGCTTGCAGCTTCTGCCAGGTCGCTGGCGTGTTTTCTTCAAACATCAGCCAGCCGCTACTGCGCCGTATGCAGGTTTCTATCCAGGTGCATAGGCGCCTGGTTGGCACGTAGCGCCACTCGTTATCATTGCCCGCCAGCGTGCGGGCACCCCAGACCAGCGTGCCCTTGTGTGTGAAAAGCCGGATGGGATTGATAGACTTGCCGCGGGTGACATCCACATTCATGGTTTCATAATCCGCGACCGGCAACTCCACGGCTGGCGCATTCACCATCGCCAGCGTCATGTTGGCCGGTGCTTTCCAGATGCCGCGATTGCGGTCCTGCGCGGCATAGCATCCGGCGATCGCGCCGGATGGCGGCAGTGCGCGCGGCTGGGCGTGAATCGCGGCAATCACGGCTGTATACAGCGCCCGCTGATGGGAAAACAGATGGGCGAGCGATAGCGTGCTTCCGTCGGCCAGGCTGACCTGGATATTGGCCTCATCCAGCCTGCGTGGCAGGCTGACCAGCAGATGGGGCGCGTAGACCGCTCCCCAGCTCAGATGCTGCAGGCCGATGGCGTGTTCACGGTAGATTTCCAGGCCTTCATGAAAATGTCTCTGGCTAGAGGGGTTGCCCGTTGCCGGTTTGATTACCATATCGAGAATCACAAAACGGTCATGGCAGGTGGCCGCATGGGATAGCGCGGCATCGGCCAGCGTGCGGTAATCCTCCAGGCTGAGCGCCTGCATTTCGGGGATAACGATCAGGTCTATATCCTGCAGCGTGGCGGCTACATCCAGCCCCGCCTGCAGTTCGGCCAGCTGTAATGGCGCGTCAGGGGATTTAAATCGACCGGTGGAAATAATCCAGCATTCCTGCCCGCCATTGGCAAAAAACAGCTCCAGGCTATCGTGCAATACATGCGGTGTGGTCGATTGCAGCACAGCGGTGGCTGTGCCATCTGCCTTTATGGAGACGGCAAAGCCGCTCTCGGCATACGCGCTGCCAAACAGCTGAATGAATTCCCATTGATGGCTGATACGGCGGGGAACGAGGGTGAGCGGCTGCTGGGCAGTGCCGGCGAGCTCGGTGTAGCCGATAAATACCGGAACTCCGCTCGCCATGGCGGCAATGGCGGGCGGAGCGGACAGGGTTTCTTGCACATACACGCCAGGCGTGATGTATTCCTTGGGCATGCTCATGATCTCGCGCGGGATTTCAAGCCGCCATCATACCCGCTTGTGCGTGAGGTCTTGCTATCGGCGCTGATCGCGATGCCAATCAAGCCGCAATTTGCACGACATTGTTTTCCAGTGCCTGCTGGTAGTTGTGGATCTTCTTCCACAGGCTTTGCGTGGAGAGCACGATGAGCAGATTGTCTTTGCCATTATCCGATTTCACCCGGGTGACGCCTTCGGCAGGTGTATTGCCGATGGAGAAGATAGTAGCAATCAGCTCAATGCTGGAAGGCACAATCGATGGAATCTCACCCAGCGCGCTGACCAGGATGCCAAAGCGCGGCGAATCCTCCGTGGCCTCAATCACGATCACCTGGCGGTTTTCCGGCGCCGTATGGCATTCGGTATTGATCAGTTTGGCCAGATTCAGCACCGGAATCACACCGCCTCTGTGTTGCATGACGCCTTCCAGAATATGCGCGCTTTCCGGCAGCTGCTTGATATTTTCCGGCTGCACGGCTTCCAGGACCTGGCCCGCGGGCAATGCCATCCATTCGCTGCCTACATAGAAGGTGGCATATTCCTCGGCTCCGGCTACCGGCGTGCTGCTGGAGGTCGGCTTGAACTGCGTGTGCTGGTAGGTATTGTCGGAGCTGATCATGGCATCAATATCCGCCGCGTTGCCCAGCGGAATAAAGATCAGCGCCGTCACAGGATTCTGGTAGGGATCGTTCGGCCCCTTGAACTCGCGATAGCCTGAGGAGGCGCGGGCGCCCACCGCGTAATAGCGGCCCTCATGCAGCACGATATCAAAAGCCGCTTCGCCCGGCGCCAGCTTGCACAAGGCGGGCTGGATGGTAAAGGTGCTGCCGACGCTGAAGGCGGGCAGCGTGGAGGAGATCACTTGCAGATCGCCATCGACATACAAGGTAAAGCTGCCAGGGATAGGCTCGCCTGCCGTATCGCGCGGCAAAGCATCTGTCAGCATGGCGGAGAACTGCGGCGCGCTGTCAAACACGATACCGATGCCGCCGACGATGCCGACATCGTCTTCGGAGCGGATGGCGGCGGCATAAACGTAGGTTGGCTTGTTTTTATACAGTGGTGTGGCTTCAAAGCGCGATACCACGTAATCCTGCGAGCTGCGCAAGCCTCGGAGGCGCGACATCCATTCCGCCTCGATAAAGGTGCCCACACAGTCGTTATAGGCCGGATTGGAAACTGCAATGATCTCGCCTTGACGGTCAAACACCACCAGATTGGCATATACGGTATACAAACCATTGATATAAGACAGCACTTTTTCAATGGCGGCGACATCACTGCGTGAACGGTTGCTGTGGCTGAGCAATTGGCGGAAGGTGGTCGTCAACGCCCACCAGCGGCAGTCATTGGCGCGCTCGTAGAGATTGCGATCCATGATGTCCACCGCGAGCGAGGCGAAAAAGCGCGAGTTTTCCAGCATCACAGAGACGACCGTCTGGTAAAGATCAGAGACCGTGGTTTCAATGACATTCTGTGTCTTGAAACCGGTATTGCTGATTTCCCAGAGCAGCGTTTTCGAGAAGCTGGATTGATGGGCGGTCTGGCCTGATTCGCGTTTTTGCCAGATATTGCCATTCCACACCGACTGATTGAGGCGGTTCTGAATGGTGGACGCCTGCTTGGGAATGCCCAGCAGGGTCTGCGAGAAGAGCAGGGGGCTGCGCATGACCTTGGCCAGCAGCTTCTTGTCGATGCCAGCGACAGCGGTGGCGATATCGCCATCAAATGCATGCTCCAGCGGAATCATGGCATGGCCTATCCAGCCTGGCCCCATGTAGCCCTGGTACCCTTTGGTCTTGCAGGTGACGGCGATGTATTCCCGCCCGGCAAAACGCGTCAGCAGGTAGTCTTTGTCCGCCGCCACTTCCAGCGGGGCGCCAATCGGAATCTGGTATTTATCGCTACTGGCGACCACGCACCCTTTTTGATCCAGCAACAGGCCCACAGCCCAATCCTGGTGCGTGATCAAGTCGCCGAACACGCCTTCCATTTCATTTTCAAAACGGAAGCACAGGCAAAGCACGCCGGCCACACGCTGATTGGTTGTTGTGACGCGGTAGGCGTAGATCAGGCTGGTGTTCTGCTCCGGCAGCAAGTCGGTTTTGCGGAACACTTCCACATAGGCTTCCGTGGTCTCCAGCGCTTCGGTGATGAGGGTGTCCTGGCTATGCGACACCGGGTTTTTTTCATCCATCTGCACCAGCACATTGCCTTCGGTATCAAGCAGGATGATGTTGGAATACACCGAGTATTTTTTTACATATTCGCGAAAGCGGTGGCGCAAGGCATCCACATCCGAGGGATAGGCCGTGCCACTGAAATGCTTGTCCAGAAACGCGCGGATGTCGTCATCGGTCGCCAGAAATCCGATATCCGCGGTACGCTCGAACAGGTTGCGCACCACGATATCGACCGTCACCTGGGCTTTGGATGTAAGCGAAGTCACGGTCTTGTCCAGGGTTTCTTCGGCGAGGCTGTTCAATACATCGTTGGTGACCTGGCTGAATGCCTGGCGCGTTTCCGTCATATCGGTACCGGTGCCGGAAAGCTGGCTCAACAGGGAAAGGTTGTCCCATACATTCTGCAGCTGCTGCAAGCCATCCCGATAACGGTTAAGACTGACCATGCTGTCTATCATATGGCAATGACTGCTGGGGATTTGATCGGTAGGCATGCGGGGCTCACTTTCTTTTCTAGGTACGGCGCAACGTAAGTAATAGCAAAAGTTGTGCCCGATGAGGTTGACATGCGCAAAGCGGGTATTTTCGGACTCCTCTGACCTGGTTTTTCGGTTGGTTTTTCTGCTTTTCTCAGGTCATTCAGCGCGTATTGCCCAAGCCTGATGCGATGCAAACTCCCTCGCACTAGGCAGTAAAACTGAACGAACGTACAATGAATGCATGCAGCTAAAACAGAAACTAGAAATATTGGCCGATGCCGCGAAATATGATGCTTCATGCGCCTCCAGCGGTACCGAGCAGCGCAACTCGCGCGATGGCAAGGGCATAGGCTCCACCACCGGCATGGGCATCTGTCATAGCTATGCGCCGGATGGCCGCTGCATTTCACTCCTGAAAATACTGCTGACCAATTTTTGCCTGTATGACTGCGTGTATTGCGTGAACCGGGTGACCAGCAACGTGCCGCGTGCCCGCTTCAGCATTGATGAGGTGGTGGAGCTGACGCTGGCGTTTTACCGCCGCAACTACATAGAAGGCCTGTTTCTCAGCTCCGGCATTATCCAGAGCCCGGATTACACCATGGAACAAGTCGTGGAAGTGGCGCGCGTGCTACGTGAAGAGCATGATTTTCGCGGCTATATCCACCTGAAAACCATCCCCGATGCCAGTCCTGAGTTGCTGGCGCGTGCCGGGCGCTATGCTGATCGCTTGAGTATCAATATCGAGCTGCCGACGGCGGCGAGCCTGTCTACCCTGGCCCCGGAAAAGGATGGCGTGGCGATCCGGGGTTCCATGGCCAGACTGCGTGAACGCATAGACGCCAGCAAGGATAAAACCGCTACGGGAAAACGCCCGCCGCGTTTTTCGCCTGGCGGGCAAAGCACGCAGATGATCGTTGGCGCAGATGCCACCGATGATCGCACCATCCTCACTACCAGTGCCGATCTCTATGGCCGTTATCGTCTGCGGCGCGTCTATTATTCGGCCTTCAGCCCCATCCCCGATGCGAGTCCGGTCTTGCCACTGCAGTCGCCGCCGCTGGTGCGCGAACATCGCTTGTATCAGGCGGATTGGCTGATGCGGTTTTACGGGTTTGAATCGCATGAAATCATCACCGGCGAGCAGGGCATGCTGGCGCTGGACATGGACCCGAAGACCGCCTGGGCGCTGCAGAATCGTGCCATATTCCCGGTCGACATCAATCGCGCGCCCAAAGCCTTGTTGCTGAGGGTGCCCGGACTGGGCGTGCGTAATGTGCAGCGCATTCTGTCGGCGCGGCGCGTGCGCGCCGTGCGGCTGGATGACCTGGTGCGCATGCGGGCGCCCATCAGCCGCATGCTGCCGTTTATTCAATTGCCAGATCATCATCCCGGAGCGACGCTGGATGCGGTGAGCCTGCCCGCCCGGCTGAAAGAGATCCCCTCGCAGCCACAGCAATTGGGATTGTTCCTCTAAATGGCGATGCACATGGTTTGCCTCAAACATGAAACGGACATGGATGGCTGGCGCGATGCCGCACGGCGCCTGCTCATGCTGGGGGTCGCCCCGCAGGATGTGAGCTGGAGCGTGAAGCCGCCGCAAGAGCCGGGGGCGGAGTTATCCCGGGTGCAGGGCGATATTTTTGCGATGAGTTCCGCTGCGGCATTGCCGGATGATGCGGCGCAAGTTCACGACACCCAGCATGCTCCGCGCCTGATGGTGTCACGCCAGTTTGTTGAGCTTGCCCGGATGGTGATCCTGCATCGCGCGCCGGAACGCTTTGGTTTGCTTTACCAGGTGTTGTGGCGTTGCCAGCACGAGCGCGGGCTGATGCGTCTAACGGGCGATGCCGATGTGGCGCGCCTGCATGCCATGGCGAAAAGCGTAGGGCGGGACAAGCACAAGATGAAAGCCTTTGTGCGTTTTCGCGAAACCAGGATGGAGGGTCGGCTACGTTATCTGGCCTGGTTTGAGCCCGAACATCACATCATGGCGGCCATGGCCTCATTTTTCATAGGCCGCTTTGCCAGTATGGACTGGACCATCATGAGCCCGCGCCTAGGCATGCGCTGGGATGGCGCGGCCTTGCATTTTCTGCCCGGTGGCAAGCCTGAAGCTTTGCCTGATGAAGATGCCGGCGAAGCGCTATGGTTGAGTTACTACCGGCATATTTTCAATCCGGCACGGCTCAAGCTCAAGGCCATGCAAAAGGAAATGCCTAAAAAATACTGGCACAACCTGCCAGAGGCGGAGCTGATTGAGGAACTGATTGCGGAAGCCGGCGCCCGCACACAAGCCATGCTGGAAAGGCCAGCCGAAGCCCCCAGGCGAAAAATCGTCGGCTACAAGCGCAAGCCGGATGATGGCGTCATGGGGTAGCGGCAAATAAAAAAGGGAGCCTCAGCTCCCTTTTTTTGCATGGTGAATATCACCATGTATGACTTACTTGACGCGGTTCTTGTATTCCAGCGTGCGAGTGTCGATTTCGATCTTGTCGCCGATGTCACAGAACAAAGGTACTGGCAATTCAAAGCCGGTGGAAATACGTGCAGGCTTCATGACCTTGCCGGAAGTGTCGCCCTTGACGGCAGGCTCGGTGTAGATGATTTCACGAACAACCGAGTTTGGCAGTTCAACGGAGATAGGCTTGCCGTTGTAGAAGACCACTTCACATTGCATGCCGTCTTCCAGGAAGTTCATGGCATCGGCCATGGTTTCGGCTTCGATATCGTACTGGTTGTATTCGCTGTCCATGAACACATACATGGGGTCAGCAAAGTAAGAGTAGGTCACTTCCTTCTTTTCCAGCACGACCACGTCAAACTTGTCATCGGCTTTGTATACCGCTTCGCTCGGGGATTCGGTGAGCAGATTCTTGAATTTCATCTTGACCACGGAAGAGTTGCGGCCCGATTTGCTGTATTCGGCTTTGAGTACGACCATGGGATC
>DATMSO010000085.1:0-8184 GCA_035565335.1 Methylovorus sp. | reverse complement strand
AATGCCATTACAGCACCAGCTACTGCCAGGCCCAGTTTCTTGTTCATATAAATCTCCTAATGCGTTTTATATTAACTTTCGTACACTTTTTGCATGTGCATCGAAAGAGTTCGCGAACTCCCCTTGCGAGAAGGTAGATGCAGTATGCCAAAGTCGAAAGTTGCGCCGCAAGACAAATATACGAATTCGTTACAATTTATTAACAAATGTTGTTTTCATGCAACATCATGGTGCTTTCTGTAAATCACCTTTGCCATAGTGCCAAGTTACATAATGCAAAAAGCAATCTACATCAGGGTTTTACGTGATGTTATTAACAACTCAATAGAAGGTGAGTTAACGCTTTCATTTAAGAATCACATTTCAAGAAATCCTCGCAACACAAACAATTACGAGGTATTCCCGCGCTTAAAGCTCGCGCTCGGATATGGAAAACATGCGCTGATACTCGCGCATGGCATAGCGATCCGTCATGCCGGCGATATAGTCTGCGACGGCACGCGGCTTGTCCTGTTCGGCGCGTTGCTGAAACTCATCCGGCATGATGGTGCTATCCAGCATGAACTCGCGAAAGAGTTCGGTGATGATGCGATGCGCTTTATTGCTCATGCGGTTCACGCGATAGTGCCGATAGAGCTTGGTGCGTAAAAATGTTTTGAGCTCGGCTTGCTGCTTGGCCATGCCGGCACTGAAACTGATCAGCGGCGGGGTCCGGCGGACGTCGTCAATAGAAGAAGGGGCATGCTGGGCAATATGGCGGCTACTTTCATTGCACAAATCCACGATCTGACTATTGATCATCCGGCGTATCGTTTCATGAATCAAACGACGATCTGCCAGCTCCGGGTAGCGGTCTTTCACCTGTTGCAGGTGTTCGGCAAATATAGCCACTTCAGCCAGCTGCTCCAGCGAAATCAGGCCTGAGCGCAGGCCGTCATCCACGTCGTGATTATTGTAGGCAATCTCATCCGCCAGATTCGCTACCTGCGCTTCCAGCGAGGGCTGGGTTTTATTGATGAAGCGCTCGCCGATGTCGCCCAGTTTTCTGGCGTTTTTTACTGAGCAGTGCTTGAGGATACCCTCGCGCATTTCAAATGTAAGATTCAGGCCATCAAACTCGGCATAGCGCTGCTCAAGATGATCCACCACGCGCAGCGATTGCAGATTGTGCTCAAAGCCGCCGTAATCCCTCATACATTCGTTCAGCGCGTCCTGCCCGGCATGGCCAAACGGCGTATGGCCCAGGTCATGCGCCAGGGCAATACCTTCAATCAGGTCTTCATGCAGACGCAAATTACGTGCGATGGCACGGCCGATTTGCGCGACTTCCAGACTGTGCGTAAGCCGGGTGCGGAATAGATCGCCTTCATGATTCACAAACACCTGGGTTTTATACTCCAGCCGGCGAAAAGCGCTGGAATGGATAATGCGGTCGCGGTCGCGCTGAAACTGGTTGCGCCCCTGCGGGTCCGGCTCGGCATGACGCCGCCCCAAGCTGCGTTCGGGATTGGCTGCGTAATCCGCCAGCGCGCTCATGCTGCCAGCGCCAGGGTAGCTTGCAAGGCGACCTTGTCGTAGTCACTGGTGACCAGAGACTTGCCTATTCCCTGCTGCAAGACGAAGCGGATCTTGCCGTCGACCACCTTCTTATCCAGGCCCATCAGATCGAGGTAGCGCTCAACGCCTAAGTCAGGTGCATCCACCGGCAAACCTGCCGCGACAAAAATGGCACGCATACGGCTCACTTCAGCCTCGGTCAGCCAGCCCATGCGGCGCGACAAATCCGCTGCCAGCATGGTCCCGGCCGCCACAGCTTCGCCATGTAGCCAGACACCATAGCCCATGGCATTTTCCACCGCATGTCCAAAAGTATGCCCCAGATTTAATAGTGCACGCTCTCCGGATTCACGCTCATCCTTGGCCACTACCTCGGCTTTGTTCTCGCATGATCGATAAATCGCATAGCGCAATGCAGTTTCGTCCAGGGCGACCAATTCTGCCATGTGCGCTTCCAGCCATTCAAAAAAGGGCAAGTCGCGAATCAGACCGTATTTGATCACCTCAGCCAGACCTGCCGATAATTCGCGCGCAGGCAGTGTATGCAAGGTGGCGATATCCGCGAGCACCAGTTGCGGCTGGTAAAACGCGCCTATCATGTTTTTACCCAGCGGATGGTTAATGCCGGTTTTGCCGCCCACCGAGGAATCCACCTGCGATAACAGGGTGGTCGGAATTTGAATGAAAGGCACGCCGCGCAGATAGGTCGCTGCGGCATAGCCGGTCAGATCGCCAATCACGCCGCCACCGAGGGCAATCAGGGTAGTACTGCGTTCACAGCGTTGCTGCAGCAGCGCATCGTAGATCAGGTTCAGCGTTTCGCTGTTTTTATACTGCTCACCATCGGGCAGGATAATGGGAATGACGGAAACACCTGCCGCCTGCAATGGCTGTGACAACTGCTCCAGATAAAGCGGCGCCACGGTTGTATTGGTAACGATGGCCACCTGCTTGCGCTTGAGATGCGGCAGTATCAACTCCGCGCGTCCCAGCAACTGGCTGCCGATGTGTATGGGGTAGGCGCGTTCGCCCAGCTCAACCTGTAATGTCTGCATATTCCTTAACCAATCAATGATTCAATCTGGTGAACAATGGTATTGACCGACTGCCCCCCCGTATCCACCACGTGATGCGCCACTTCGCGATACAAAGGATCGCGCTGTTCAAATAGTTGCTCCAGGCGCTTGCGCGGGTCTGCTGTCTGCAGCAAGGGCCGGTTTTTATCATTACGCGTTCTGATCCAGAGCTCGTTCACATGCGCTCTGAGATAGATGACCGTGCCGTATTGCTTGAGGTTCTTGCGGTTTTCTTCCAGCAACACCGCCCCGCCGCCGGTAGCCACCACCACTTCCGGCATGCGTACCAGCTCTTCTATCATGGCACTTTCACGCCGCCGGAAACCGGCTTCCCCTTCTACTTCAAAAATATAGGGAATGCTGACGCCGGTGCGGCGCTCGATTTCATGATCGCTATCGTAGAACGCCTTATGCAGATGCTTGGCCAGCACCCGGCCTACGGTCGTTTTGCCTGCGCCCATCAGCCCGACAAAAAAGATGTTCCCCGCCATAAAAAATGCCTGTTATTTTCATAACAGGCATTTTAAGGGATTACGTTCTGACTGTCAGATATTGTCTAGCGTATAGACAGGTTGTCATCCATGATCTTGGGGGTGATGAAAATCAGCAGTTCGGTTTTGTCGTTCTGCTTCACACGGCGCTTGAATGCGTTGCCCACGAACGGCAGATCACCAAAGAAAGGCACCTTGTCCACATCATTACGCTCGGTCTGTTCGTAGATGCCACCCAGCACGGCGGTTTCGCCGTTAGATACTAGCACCTGCGTATCCACGCTTTGCGTTTCAATCGACGGCACACCGGAGAATATCTGGCCCACGCGGTCTTTCTTGATGGTGAGGTCCATGATGATCTTGTCATCCGGCGTCACCTGCGGGGTCACTTCCAGGCTGAGCGTCGCATCCACAAACTGCACGCTGGTCGCACCGCTGCTGCTGGCACGCAGGTAAGGGATCTTGGTACCTTGCTGAATCTGGGCTTTCTTCTGGTTAGCCGTGGTTACACGCGGACTGGACACCACCTTGCCACGCTTGTCCGTTTCCAGGGCTGACAGCTCCAAGTTAAGCAACAAGCCGGCTGGCAGGCGCAGCAGGGTGAAAGCCAGATTGCCGTAAGCATTAGATACCGGCAGATTGGACATCAGGTCTGGCTCGCCGTCCGAGCTGGTCGCCGTGCTGCCAGTAGTCGCGGTCTGTATGGTGCCGTTATGCGTGCCCTGAGTGATGGTGCCATCGCTGGAAACCTCGGTGATCCGGTTACCAAGCGTACCGCCAATCACGTTGCGGCCATCGGCACTTTGCTGCGTCATGCCGAAGCGGGCACCCAGGCTCTTGCCAAACTTCTCATCCGCAATCACCAGGCGCGATTCAATCATCACCTGCTTCACGGGGATATCGGTCTTGTTGATGATTTGCTGGATTTCTTCCAGGTGCTTGGCGGTATCCTGCACAAACACAGTATTGGTTCTTGGATCCAGCACAGCGCTGCCGCGCTTGGACAATATCTTCTGTTTCTCGTCAGTGAGAATATTCTTGAGCGATTCCGCCTTCATGTATTTCAGGGTGAAGACTTCAGTGCGCACCGGCTCCAGATCCTCGATCTGCTGGCTGGCTTCCAGGCTCAGCTTCTCCTTGGCGGCCACTTCTTCCATCGGCGCCACCATGATCACATTGCCCGATTTACGCTGTGTCAGGCCCTTGCTGGACATAATGATATCCAGCGCCTGATCCCATGGCACATCTTTCAGGCGCAAGGTCAGATTGCCAGATACGGTATCGCTGGTGATGATGTTGAGGCCGGTAAAGTCGGCAATCACCTGCAGTACGGAGCGCACATCAATATTCTGGAAATTCAGGGAAAGCTTTTCACCGGCATAACCAGGCTTGCTGCCCTGCACCAACTTGTTCGGGTCTTCCACCACCGGACGAACATCGATAATGAATTTCTTGTCGGCCTGATAAGCGGATTGCTCCCAGTTACCTTTGGGCTCGATCACCAGGCGTGTGTTCTTGCCCTGCTGCATGGCATCCACATACAGCACCGGCGTATTGAAATTGATCACATTCAGGCGACGTTGCAAGGAAGCGGCAATATCGGTGTTCACAAAATCGACCACAATGGTTTTGCCTTGCTGGCGGATATCAATCCCGGCAGCCGGATCAGACAAATCCACCATCACACGGCCTTCGCCATTCTTGCCGCGCATGAAATCCACATTGGTCACGCTGTGCGATTTATCGCCCGCTTTGGGTTCGGCAAACCGGGTCACCGTAGTCTGGTTGGCCGCCACTTCGCTGGTTTGCAGCAGGATAATAGTGGCATTGCCATCGGTACTGGTGCTGTAGCCAACCGACTTACTGAGATTCAGCACCATGCGGGTTCTGTCTTTGGCCTGCGCCAGGCTAACGCTTTTGAGCACGCCCTGTTCTGCCGGCACACTGCTACGTTGCAAACCATTACCTACGTTGGGAAAATCCAGCGCAATACGAGAAGGGTTGGTCAGCGTAAAGCCCGCAGGCACATTCGACAGTGGCTGGGTAGTCTGGATGCGGACAGCAACACGTCCGCCAGGCATGGCAGAAAATTCGACCTTTTCGATTTTGTTGGGGAATGCGTTCTGCTCATCCGCAGCCGCTGCCGGTGAAACTAGCGTCAGCATCACGAAGATGCCCGCCAGGCCGCTAAAAAATTTGCTGTATGTCATTTCACCACCCTATTCCTGCAATCCCATGCTTGAAGTTCTTTCCGTCCAGTCACCGCTGAGCTCGTCCTGGACGATTTCTTTTAATACCACTGCGTCATCATTTATATCGGTCACGATCCCGAAATTTTGACCCACGTAATTGCCTATTTTTATTTGCTGGATATTTTCATCCGGCGTTTTTATCAGGGCGTACTTCAAATTGGCTTTGCTGAGCGAGCCCACATACTTCAGGCTTTCCAGCGGATAGCCTTCCAGCGGCTCACGTACACGGTTCAGGTTGGGCTGCAGGCCTCGCCCCGACTGCGCCTTACGCGCCTTGAAGGGATCATGCAGCGTGCCATCGGCGTTATATTCAAACGGACTGTAAGGCTTTACTTCGGGGATAGGCTCAATTTTCACCTTCATGTCCTTGGCCGCGTTCTGCATGAACTGGTCAAGGTCATCGCCCTCGCCGCCGCCACAAGCGCTCAGCAACAGCGCCAGACACATCGCAAACAAAACGGGCAAGGATGCCATGCTGGTTCGGGAATCATTCATCATCATTGGCCGTGTCCCTTATTTCTTATTCGCTTTTTCAGCGGCTTTTTTGGCGGCCACTTCATTGGCATCAAGATAGCGATAGGTCTTGGCGACGGCTTCCATCACCAGCTTGGAATCCTTGCTATCCTTATTGGCACTGCTGATGGCAATATCATTCAGGGTCACGATACGTGAAAGGCGGGACACGTCAGCGGCAAATAGCCCGAGGTCATGGTAGTTACCAATCACCTTTATGGAGATAGGCATTTCGGCATAGAAATCCGCCACCACTTCCTGACCGGGTTTGAAAAGCTCAAACTCCAGCCCGCGCTCCAGACCCACCTGGTTGATATCGGTGAGCAAGCCATCCATCTGTGATTTGTCGGGAAGTTGCTTCAGCAAGGCGCCAAAGGTTCGTTCAATTTCCACCATCTGCTTTTTGTAAGCTTCCAGATTGATGGCCTGGCGTTTTTTGCTGACAAAGACTTCGCGTAACTGCACTTCCTTGGCCTTGGCCTGATCCAGCTCCTCCAGTGAAGGGCTCCAGACAAACCAGTAGCCCGCTGCCACAATCAGGAACAACATCACGCCCAGCAGCACCGCCTTTACCGGCAAGGGCAGATTGCCAGCAGTCTTCAGATCAATCTGGTTGAAATCCTGTAAATTCATGAGATTTTGCCCTTGGGCTCGTCAGCGCTGTCAGGCTGACGAATCCTGATATTGACGTTCATGATGAAGTCGTTCTGCTTCATGCCATTGACGGTGGCAGATTTGATTTCGACCAGGCTGGGCGACTCCATGGCAGGCGAACTGGAGAGATTACGCACCAGCGCAGCCACCCGCGCATTGGTATCGGCAATGCCTTCAATGGTAATAACGGCACCCTGCTGTTTGATGGATTTAAGAAACATGCCTTCGGGCAGCTCACGTGATAACTCGTCCAGCACCATCACGGTCTGGCTGCGATTGGTCTGCAGGTTTTCCACCACCTGCTTGCGCTCGAGCACTGCACCGATTTCGCTCTTCAGGTCTTTGATTTCGGCAATCTGCTGGTCGAGTTGGGTATTCGCCTGCTCAAGCCGGGTGTTGCGATTGATCTGGGCATCAACACTGGCGCCGATAAAGGTTTGCACCATAAAGACAATGACCGCCCCCAGAATCAGGGTGCCCACCAGCATGACGTTGAACTCGCGCTGGCGCTCCGCCCGCTTGATCTGCCGATGTGGCAGCAGGTTGATTCTGATCATGCTGCCACCCCGCGCATCGCCAGACCACATGCAATCAGCAGGGAAGGCGCATCGGCCATCAGCTGCTGCAGTTTGATTTTGGGATTGATTGTCATGCCGGCAAACGGGTTGGCAATGATCGCGTTCACTTGCGTGCGCTCCTGCACCAACGCATCAATGCCTGGGATGGCCGCACAGCCGCCGGCCAGCACAATATGGTCGACGCGGTTATATTGGGTAGAACTGGTGAAGAACTGCAGGGCCCGCGCCACTTCCAGCGCCAGGGTCTGCATGAAGGGCTGCATCACTTCGGATTCGTAGCTTTCAGGCAAGCCACCTTTGCGTTTGGAGATTTCGGCTTCTTCCGGGGTCAGGCCAAAACGGCGCTGGATTTCTTGGGTAAGCTGGCCGCCGCCAAAGGTTTGTTCACGGATATAAACCGATTGATTGTCATGCAGCACATTGATATGCATCATCACCGCGCCGATATCCACAATCATCACGGTTTGTTCGCGCCCCTGGTTGGGCAGTTGATTGGCAATCAGTGAATAGGCCGCCTCGGTGGCATAGGTTTCCACATCCACCACCAGCGCCTTGAGACCGGCGCCTTCCACGGCAGCCACGCGGTCTTCGATTTTTTCCTTGCGGGAGGCGGCGATCAGAACTTCGACTTCCTCCGGGCTGCTGGGGGCGGGGCCCAGTACCTGAAAGTCGATATTGACTTCATCCAGCGAAAAGGGAATGTATTGATTGGCTTCGCCCTCGACTTGCAGCTCCATGTCTTCTTCGCGCAAGCCGCCAGGCATAATGACTTTTTTACTGATCACTGCCGCGGCCGGCAATGCCAGCGCAGTGCGTTTTTCACGGGAACCGAGCAACTTCCAGGCGCGCTTAACGGCATCAGCCACCTGCTCAAGACCGGCAATGTTGCCATCGACCACGGCATCTTTAGCGAGCGAGGCGATAGCGTACCCCTCAAGGTGGTAACCACCCTTGCTTCCCGTCGACAGCTCGACCATTTTGACGGAGCTAGCGCTTATGTCCACCCCCACCAACGGCTGCGTCTTTTCTTTGAAAAAGTCGAATTTCAAAATGAAATTCCCTT
>DATMSO010000084.1:0-4782 GCA_035565335.1 Methylovorus sp. | reverse complement strand
CCGCCAGGCCGCACGATCGGCAATGGCAAACTCGGCTGCCGCTTCAAAATTGAAGGTATGCGGCCCAACCAACACCGGCTTGCCCATGGCGCAGGCTTCAATCAGATTCTGCCCGCCATAAGGCAGCAAACTGCCTCCAATAAAGGCGAGGTCACACGCCGCGTAATAGGTAAACATTTCGCCCATGCTGTCGCCGAGTATGACCTCGACATTAGTGGCCTCAACATCCTCCCAGCTGATATGGGCCAGCCGCGAGCGCTGCAGACAAGCAAATCCGCGCTTTTTCAGCAATTGCGCCACTTCCGCAAAGCGCTGGGGATGGCGTGGCACCAGAATGGTCAAAAGCTGAGGCACATCAGCGGCACGTATCGCATCCAGTATCTGTTCTTCCTCACCCTCTCGGGTGCTGGCCGCGAGAAACACCGGGCGGTTGCGCCCGACCAGTTCACCTATGCGTTCGCGCAGGGCGGCCCCCAGTGCATCGGCGTCGGCCGGCGGTTCTACATCAAATTTGAGATTGCCGCAGATAGTGACGTTTTGCGCCCCAAGAGACTGCAAGCGCTGCTTGTCCTGCTCGGTCTGGGCAGCAATCGCGCTGAGACGCGTCAGCCCCTGTTCGGTCAGGCGAGCTACCTTGCCATAGCCATGAGCCGATTTGGCAGACATGCGGGCATTGACCAGCAATAATGGAATCTGGCGGGCATGGCAGGCGGAGATGAGGTTGAACCAGAGCTCGGTTTCCAGGATCAAGCCTATATCAGGCTTGAAATGCCGCAAAAAACGCGCCACCGCGCCTGGCGTATCGTAAGGCATGTAAACCCGGTCTACCTTGTCGCCAAACAGTTGTTCGCTGGTGACACGGCCTGTAGGTGTCGTATGGGTAAATAGAATGCGATGGCGGGGATAACGCGCCTGCAAGGCCATCACCAGTGGCTCAGCCGCGCGCGTCTCACCGACCGAAACACAGTGCAGCCAGATCACCGGCTGGGCAGGCGAGCCACGATAAAAACCAAAGCGCTCGCCCCAGTGCTTGAGATACTCCGGCTGACGCCGCAAGCCCCGCCACAACAGCTTGATGGGGGCGAAAGGCAATAAGCCATATAGCAACAGGGTATAGAGAAAACGGGGCATACGGCTATTTTCGCACATATCGAAGGCGCGGTTCACCCTTGATCACATACGGTCGTTTCACCGTGTACCCATGGAGTGAAAATCAGCATGCAGCAATGCCTCAAAACGTCAAGATATCGGGCGGAAATTTATTTTTCGAGGCGTTAGCGAGGGCTCACCCTTACGCGAACGCCTGCCCGCTGGCGTCTTGCCATTTCATGCACAAATGCAGGCACTGAAATGGCGCAAATGCACCGAAAAATCTTCTTGACCGGCACAAGGAAATGACATAATTTTGCACAAAAGCACAATATATTGTGGTCTTGCCTTAAATCAGACCTAGAAGGCCAGGCCTAAAATAACCAGCTTGATTAACCGATCAGGCACCGTCACAAGGAAGGATCCCCACATGCTCAAAGCGGTGAAAGCTTCAGAGAACGCCACGCAAGAAGTCCCCATGCAACCCGTGTCACTCGACATCTGGGACAAGAAATATCGCCTGAAGACCAAGCAGGGTGATCATATCGATGCCGACATGGATGATACGTACAAACGTGTTGCCCGTGCCCTGGCCGATGCTGAAGAAACCGATGCCAAGCGCAGCTTCTGGTATGAGCGTTTTCTGTGGGCGTTGCGCCGCGGTGCCATCCCCGCTGGCCGCATTACCTCCAATGCCGGCGCGCAGGAACACAAGCCCGCTACTAGCACCATCAACTGCACGGTCTCCGGGATTATTGAAGACAGCATGGATGGGATTCTGGAAAAAGTGCACGAAGCCGGCCTGACCCTGAAGGCAGGTTGCGGTATTGGTTACGAATTCTCCACGCTGCGTCCTAAGGGCGCATTCGTGGCAGGCGCTGGCGCTTACACCAGCGGCCCGCTGTCCTTCATGGATATCTACGACAAGATGTGCTTCACCGTGTCCAGCGCCGGTGGGCGCCGTGGCGCGCAGATGGCGACTTTCGACATTTCGCATCCTGACGTCACCGACTTCATCAAGGCCAAGCGCGAAGCTGGCCGCCTGCGCCAGTTCAATCTATCCACCCTGATCACCAAAGAGTTCATGGAAGCAGTAAAAGCCGATGCCGAATGGAAGCTGGCTTTCCCTGTCACCGAAAAAGAAGCGATTCAGGACAACCTGAATCTGGAAGACAGCGCACAGGTAGTTTGGCGTGAATGGCCAGTGAAGAACAAATACCTGACCCGTGAATCTGACGGCAAGGTCGCATGTCGCGTGTACAAAATCATCAAGGCTCAGCGTCTGTGGGATGTGATCATGTCCTCCACTTACGACTTCGCCGAGCCAGGTTTCATTCTGATCGACCGCGTCAATGAAATGAACAACAACTGGTTCTGCGAAAACATTCGCGCGACCAACCCATGTGGCGAGCAACCTTTGCCGCCTTATGGCGCCTGCCTGCTGGGCTCGGTCAATCTGACCAAGTTCGTGCGTGAGCCTTTCACCGATAAAGCCTGGTTTGACTGGGATGAATACCGTGAAGTCGTCGCTACCTTCACCCGCATGCTGGACAACGTGGTGGAAGTAAACGGCCTGCCGCTGCCACAACAGCAAGCTGAAATCATGCGCAAGCGTCGCCATGGCATGGGCTATCTGGGCCTGGGTTCCACGCTCACCATGCTGAAGATGAAATACGGTGATGACGCATCGCTCACCTTCACGGAAGAAGTCACCAAAATCATGGCCGAAGTGGGCTGGCAGGTAGGTGTTGAACTGGCTGAAGAAAAAGGCCCCGCACCCATCATGGACGAAGAATTCGTCGTCACGGCTGATCTGCTGGCCAAGCGTCCGGAAATGGTCAAGGACGGCATCAAGCTGGGCGACAAGGTCAAAGGCAAGGTATTGATGGGCCTATACAGCCGCTACATGCAGCAGTTCCCTGACAAGCTGCGCAAGCAGATCGCCAAGAATGGCGTGCGCTTTACTCACCACAGCTCGATTGCACCAACTGGCACCATTTCGCTCAGCCTGGCCAACAACGCCAGCAACGGCATTGAGCCATCCTTTGCGCACCACTATGCCCGTAACGTGATCCGTGAAGGCAAGAAGTCCAAGGAAAAGGTCGATGTATTCTCGTACGAGCTGCTGGCTTACCGCGAACTGATCAACGCCAGCGCCATGCCCTTCTCGGATAAACCAGAAGAGCAACTCCCAGAATATTTCATGGACTCTTCCACCATCAGCGCCAAAGCGCACGTGGACATCCAGGCCGCTGCCCAGAAGTGGATCGACAGTTCCATTTCCAAAACCATCAACGTCCCCACGGACTATGATTTTGGCGATTTCAAGGACATTTACCTCTACGCCTACGAAAAGGGCCTGAAGGGCTGCACTACCTTCCGCTTCAACCCTGAAGCGTTCCAGGGCGTGCTGGTGACCGAAAAAGACCTCGAAAACACCACGTACAAATTCACGCTGGACGACGGCTCTGTGGTCGAAGTCAAAGGCAATGAAGAAATTGAATACGACGGTGAAATCCACTCAGCAGCCAATCTTTACGATGCGCTGAAAGAGGGTTACTACGGCAAGTTTTAATCGCGGCGCGTGAAGCGCTGCGATACGGGCAAGGGATCACGCATGCCTTGCCCCACTGACAGGAGAACAACATGGCTATCAAGATAGAAAAGAAAATTACCGGCTACAGCGTAGTCACCGAAGAAGACAAGGCCAAGGAAGCCGCTGCCGCCGCTCAGCAAGAGGCTCATGAGCAGCAAGTCCAGAAAATGGCCCAGGTCGTGCAGCTCGGCGAGCCGCTCAGCCGTCCGGAAATGCTGGTAGGCAACACCTACAAGATCAAAACGCCAGTGACCGAGCACGCGCTCTACATCACCATTAACGACGTGATCATGAACGAAGGCACCCCGCAGGAACACCGTCGCCCCTTTGAAGTCTTCATCAACTCCAAAAACATGGAGCACTTCCAGTGGATCGTGGCCCTCACTCGCGTGATGTCAGCCGTGTTCCGCAAAGGCGGCGATGTAACCTTCCTGGTGGAAGAGCTACGCAGCGTGTTTGAACCCAGCGGTGGCTACTTCAAAAAAGGCGGCAAATTCATCCCCAGCTTGGTCGCTGAAATCGGTGAAGTGCTCGAACAACACTTCTACCAGATCGGCATGCTGAAAAAACCCGGCTTGGACGAACACCAGAAAAAACTGATCGAGGAAAAGAAAGCCGAATACCTCGAAAAGCACGCCCACGAACCGAAAAACGAAGAAGGCTTCCCCCCTGGCGCGCAGCTCTGCAGCAAATGCAACACCAAAGCCGCCATCGTCATGGATGGTTGCCTGACCTGCCTCAACTGCGGGGATAGCAAGTGCGGTTGATCTGATGTCATGTGAAAAAGCCCGCGAAAGCGGGCTTTTTTCTTTACCGTATGAATTGCATAGTTTTACGGCTTAAGTCGATATTGGATACGCATAAGCCAACCCATAAGAACGCATACTGGTAATACAACAAAGACAAATACTTGCAACCCACCCATCAAAATAGCGCCTATGGCCGATATAAATCCACAGACAATAGCAACCCTGAACGGCCAACAGAACAACGCTTGTTTTTCTCGGATAGTCGCAATAGCGAATGTCCAAAACTGCCAAATTGCAAAAGACCGTTGACATAACTCAGAGTGAGAAAAAGAAATTCGTAATCAATAC
>DATMSO010000083.1:0-43262 GCA_035565335.1 Methylovorus sp. | reverse complement strand
TGGAGCGGGAAACGAGTCTCGAACTCGCGACCTCAACCTTGGCAAGGTTGCGCTCTACCAACTGAGCTATTCCCGCATGTACTGGAGGCGCGAGCCGGAGTCGAACCGGCCTAAACGGCTTTGCAGGCCGCGGCATAACCGCTTTGCTATCGCGCCATCGCGCCGGAGTTCAATCCGGAGCAAAAAAGGGAAAGCATACATGCGCTGCTTTCCCTTTTTTTAATCTGGAGCGGGAAACGAGTCTCGAACTCGCGACCTCAACCTTGGCAAGGTTGCGCTCTACCAACTGAGCTATTCCCGCATCGAAAGAAGGCGCCATTTTAAGGATTTTCGGGGTTGTGTCAACACCCGCTGCGCCTTATTTTCTCTCTTTCATGCGGGGCCAGGCCGCCTTCAAATAGTAAGCCATTGACAGCAATGTCAAAAATGCCGCGATCCATATCAGCACGGTACCGATCAGTTGAATGTCCAGTCCGGCAATCGGGTCGTGATAAAGCAAAAACAGGATGGCGGCCATTTGCACCGTGGTCTTGAACTTGCCGATTTGCGCCACGGCAACGCTGCTGCCCTCGCCCATGCCAGCCATCCATTCGCGCAGAGCGCTGATGGCAATCTCCCGGCCGATGATGATGAAGGCGATCACCGCGCCCACGCGTTCAAAATCCACCAGCACGACCAGGGCGGCGGCAACCATGAGCTTGTCCGCCACCGGGTCCAGGAATGCCCCGAACGCCGAGGTCTGATTGAGCTTGCGGGCCAGATAGCCATCGAACCAGTCGGTCAGCGCGGCCAGCGCAAACAGTAGAGCGGCAGTGAAGTTGACCCAATGAGCCGGGATCACGCTGACCGGCATATAGAATATCCCGACGAAGATCGGGATCATCAGGATGCGGGTTACAGTAAGCGTATTGGGAATATTCCAATGCATGTACGGGGTCGCCTTTTTCTATTCAGATAATGCGTTGTTATTGTTAGTGTAATTCGTCGTATATTTTTTGCGCCAGCAGCGGGCTGATGCCTTCCACCTGCGCCAGCTCGTCGGCACTGGCATTTTTGACGCCATCGAGCCCGCCAAAGCGGGTCAGGAGACGCTGGCGCCGCTTGGCACCAATGCCGGCGATGTCTTCCAGGCTGGAATGCATGCGTGCCTTGCCGCGACGGGCGCGGTGTCCGGTAATGGCAAACCGGTGCGCTTCATCGCGTATCTGCTGCAGAAGATGCAAGCCCGGATGATCATTGCGCAAGCCGACTGGCGTATCGCGATCCGGGAAGAACATCTGCTCCAGCCCCGGCTTGCGTTCTTCGCCCTTGGCAATGCCTATCAGCTGGATGTCTGGCAAGCCTACTTCATGCATGACTTCCACTGCAACCCCAAGCTGGCCCTTGCCACCATCGATGAAGACCAGATCAGGCAACAGCCCCTCGCCTGCCGCGACCTTTTTGTAGCGGCGCGTCAGGGCGTCGCGCATGGCAGCATAATCATCGCCGGGGGTAATGCCGGTGATGTTGTAACGGCGATATTCCGAGTTCTGCATGGCGCCGCGGTCAAACACGACACAGGAGGCCACCGTTGCTTCGCCCATGGTATGACTGATATCAAAACACTCGATGCGTTCCGTGGTCTCCGGCAAATCCAGTGCCTCGCGCAACGCCACCAGGCGCGCCTGCTGATTGGCATTGGCAGCACTGCGCTGTTCCAGCGCCAGTTCGGCATTGGTCTGCGCCATCTTGAGCCAGACCCGCTTATCGCCTATGGGGTTGGTATTGATCTTGACCTTGCGGCCGGCCTGATCGCTCAGCACTTCTTCCAGCTCGGCGGTTTCCATGCCTTCCACGCCGACGATAATCAGCGGCGGCGTATTTTGCGGCATGTAGTGCTGCTCGATGAAGGCTTCGGCGGTCATACCCACATCAGCGCCATCGGCATTTTTAGGGAAATGGCTTTTATCGCCCAGATGACGCCCGCCACGTATCATCACCAGATTCACGCACAACTGGCCATGCAGCTCGGCACAGGCAATCACGTCGGCATCGCTGATGCTGAAGTCACTGACGAACTGCCTGGCCTGTACCTGGCGCAGGCTCTGCATGCGGTCACGGTGCACGGCCGCCAGCTCGTACTCCTGCGCCTCGGCAGCCTGCATCATCTTCTGGCTCAGCTCATCCATCACCTGCTGTTCGCGCCCCTGCAAAAACAGGGTGGCATGGCTGACATCGCGCCGGTAATCCTCTTCGGAAATAAAATTCACGCAAGGCGCAGTGCAACGTTGAATCTGGTATTGCAAACAGGGCCGCGAGCGGTTGGCAAACACCGTGTTTTCGCAGGTGCGCAGCCGGAAGACCTTCTGCAGCAACTGTATGCTTTCGCGCACTGCTACCGCATTGGGAAACGGCCCGAAATAACTGTTGCCCTTGCGCTGGGTGCCACGGTGAAAGGCCAGCCGGGGAAAGGCATCGCCGGTCAGGGTGATATATGGATAAGACTTGTCATCGCGAAACAGCACGTTGTAACGCGGCATGAAGCTCTTGATGAGGTTATTCTCAAGCAGCAGGGCTTCGGCTTCCGAGCGGGTCACCGTGGTTTCGATGCGGGCGATCTGCGACACCATCATGCGCGTGCGTGGGCTGGGCAGATTTTTCTGAAAATACGACGACACGCGCTTTTTAAGGTCACGCGCCTTGCCCACATAGATCACCGTTTCTTCGGCATTGATCATGCGATACACGCCCGGCAGATTGGGCAGGTTTTTCAGTATGGGTTTCGGGTCAAACATAAGGTTCAGATTAAAGGCAGCCTGAAGAGTAGAAGCTGAAGTGGCCCGGCGGACATCCCACCTGCAATAGCGCCGGGCGTCACCGTCGCGGCGGGGCTCACCGCATGCAACGGTGTATGGATTTATTCGTCCAGCAGCTTGCCGGCAATCGCCCAGTCCTCATATTCCACCTCGTCAAAGGTGATGTAGGTGTAGCTGGCTGGCTTGTTCGCTACGCGCTCCATGGTCTTGGTCACTTCTTCGGCAATTTTTGCTTTTTGCTCGCGGCTTAAAGGGCCGGCATGCTTGATATTGATATAAGGCATTTTTATCCTCCTTGCAGGTTGAACATGGGCGGGTTGCACTATCAGAGGCTTACCCTCTGCAATAATTCAGCTTCAGGCGGCTTCCGCTGCCCTTTTGGTCAGCCAGCAACCGACCTTGCCGGCATTGAGCGCAGCCACCGTCTCCGGCTGCAGGGTGACGTGTTCAATGTCAAAGCGGTCATGCAGCAGCGTGCGTATGGCATTCAGCACCTCGTGCCATTGCTCCATGTCATTCAGGGCAATGTGCGCCGACAAAGCCGTCACCTCGGACGACAGCGACCAGATATGCACACTATGCACTTCCTGTACCTCAGGTATGCTCTGCAGGGCGCGCGTTACTTCCTGTATCGAAATATGCGCAGGCACGCCTTCCATCAGCACGTGCAGCACTTCGCGCAGCAAGCGGAAGGTGGAGAACAGAATCAGGGCCGAGATCAGTATCGACAGGACAGGATCAATCGCCATCCAGCCGGTGAAGTAGATTACCGCTCCCGCGGCCAAGGCCGCCACCGAACCGAGCAAATCGCCCAGCACATGCAGCAGCGCCGCTTTGTGGTTGACGTTATCCTGGTGCTGATGCAGCTGGCTGGCTACCAGCAGGTTGACCAGCAGGCCGACAAAGGCGATGCCCATGACTTCCAGACTGTGCACCGGCTGCGGGGTCTGCAGGCGCTGAATGGCCTCATAGACAATAGCGGCGACCACGGCCAGCATGACCAGGCAATTGACAAAGGCCACAATGATTTCGGCACGCATCAAGCCATAGCTATGTTTTTGCGAGGCTGGTTTGGCGGCAATCCAGCTGCCCAGCCAGGCCAGGCCCAGGGCGGCCGAGTCGGAAAACATGTGCCCCGCATCGCCCAACAAGGCCAGCGAACCGGAATACCAGCCACCCACCGCCTCGACACAGGCAAATGCCAGCGTCAGCAGCAAAGGCCATTTCAGGCTGTTACCGGTGTGGGAGTGGGAATGTCCGTGGTGATGCGCATGGTCATGAGGTTCATGCCCTTCATGATGATGATCATGGTGGTCATGCTCATCATGGGCGGAATCTTGCTGCGCGTGGGTGTGATGGTCGTGTTTCATAGAGTTGCTATGCTAACAGCCTGATATGGCAAATCCAATAACAAAACGTCCGGGCTCATGCTTGCACAGGGGCATGAGGCGGCGCTGCCACGGATTTCAGCGCACGTCAGAGAGGCTGGGTTTGTCCGTCAAGGAGCAGGCGGCGCGCTGATCTCGCCGTCTTTGGCGCGTATGCGGGCACGTAATCTATCCTTGGCTGATGCCTTTTCGGCAGGATCGATAAACCCGTCCTGATTGCTGTCGATGCGGTTGAATACCTTTTCCGAAGGCTTGAATTCCGAAGCGCGAAACTCCTGCAGGCTGATGCGGCCATCGCCATTGGTATCTGCCCGCATGTGGTGTTTTTCCGGTGCAGCGCTTTCATCCGCCGCATGCGCCAGGCTCATCAGTAAAACCATAGGGGGGACTACCCAGCCAGCATGTCGCATATTAAATTCTCCCGGTGAAATGAAGCGGCCTGCCAAGGCAGGCTGCAAAAGCATGGCCCACATCTCAGGCAAACGAACCTGTTGTGTATCGCGTTGACCAATCTACCATGCATTTTTGCCAGCAGCCGGCTGACAGCGTCTTATAATATACCCACCCATCGCCAAGGAGCCCACCATGAAAATCCTCACCCCTTTAGTTACCGCCCTTCTGTTATCCAGCCTGCCGGCGCTGGCGGCTGAAAAAATCGTAGTGGTGAATGCCATCAGCGATAATGGTATCGGCAAGATCATAGGCACGGTCAAGCTGAGCGACAGCGAAAAAGGCCTGGTGATAGACCCCGACCTCGGCGACCTAACCCCCGGCGAACACGGCCTGCATATCCACGAAAATCCGAGTTGCGAGGCCGCAGACAAAGACGGCAAGAAAACCGCAGGCCTGGCAGCAGGCGGACATTACGATCCCAACAAAACAGCTAAACACGAAGGCCCGCAAGGCCATGGCCATGCCGGTGACTTGCCAGCGCTACAGGTAAAAGCCGATGGCAGCGCCACCCAAATCCTGGTCGCCCCCAATCTCAAGCTTGCTGACATCATCGGCCGCAGCCTGATGGTGCATGCCGGGGCAGACAATTACAGCGACCAGCCCAAGCCACTGGGCGGCGGCGGTGCGCGCGTCGCTTGCGGCATTATTGAATAACAAGGAACTATCAAGCACATGCTGAGTTATCGTCACGCCTTTCACGCCGGCAATCATGCCGACGTGCTTAAACATTTTGTACTCATGCACGTGTTGCAGTACACCGGCCAGAAAGGCAAGCCTTACTGGTATATCGACACCCACGCCGGTGCCGGCAAGTATGCGCTGGATACCGGTTACGCCATGCAGAATGCCGAATATGAAAGTGGTATTTCGCGCCTGTGGCAAGCGAACGACCTGCCAGCCCCGCTGGCGGAGTATGTGCACCTGATCCGGCAGGAAAATCCCGATGGCAAGCTGCGCCTTTACCCTGGCTCCCCTGCCGTCGCCGAGGCCTGCCTGCGCGAGGAAGATCGCATGCGTCTGTTTGAGCTGCATCCCAATGATTTCAAGCTGCTGCGGCAAACCTTTCAGCATGGCGGACGCAAGGTCATGCTGTTTACCGATGATGGCTTTGCCGGCATCAAGGCCTTATTGCCGCCACCGCCGCGCCGAGCCGTGGTGCTGATTGATCCGCCATATGAAGAAAAGCAGGATTACCAGCGCGTGGTCACCGCCTTGCAGGATGCCTTGCAACGTTTTGCCACCGGCACCTACCTGATCTGGTACCCTTTGCTGCAGCGGGCGGAACCGCAGCAGATGATAGACAAGCTCAAACGCTTGCCACTGCAGAGCTGGCTGCATGTCACGCTGACTGTGCAGCATCCTTCGCCAGAAGGCTTCGGCATGCATGGTAGCGGGCTCTTTATTGTGAATCCGCCATGGACGCTGCCTGCCACACTACAAGAAACTTTACCCTGGCTGACCGAGTCCCTTAGCCAGGACGATGGTGCCAGCTATACACTGGAGCATCATATTCCCTGAGGGGATGCAGGCTGCATCCTCCCGGCTGCAGGCCGACGGACGATACCGATTTTATTTTGACAAGGAACCTTCATGGCGACCGCTAGCAACACGCGCACTACCCCGCAAAAAATGCACCCGATGGCGAGCATTCTATTTGGCAGCCGCTGGCTGCAACTGCCACTCTACCTGGGCCTGATTGTCGCCCAGGGTGTGTATGTGTTCCATTTCATGGTGGAGCTTGTGCACCTGGTGCAGAAAGTCCCTGACATGCATGAAGCCGACATCATGCTGATTGTGCTGGGGCTGATTGATGTGGTGATGATCTCCAACCTGCTGATCATGGTCATCGTGGGCGGCTATGAAACCTTTGTTTCGCGGCTTAACCTTAAAGGCCACCCGGACGAGCCGGACTGGCTGTCACATGTGAATGCCAATCTGCTCAAGGTCAAACTCGCCACTGCCATCATTGGCATTTCGTCCATCCATCTGTTGAAGACTTTCATCAACGCGCCCAACCTGGATGACAAAACCATGCTCTGGCAAACCGTCATCCACATGGCGTTCGTGCTTTCCGCCGTATCGATTGCCTGGATAGACCGCTTGATGACACATGCTGACGAGAAGCACTAAGTTAACAAAACCACGCAAGCCGCCTACGCGGCTTGCAGTCCATTTGCACATCAGCAACGCACTACTTTCAGGTAAACAGCTGCCATGACACAAAGGAAAGATCGATGACGCCACAGGAAAAAATCGCATTTGCCGATGACTTTCTCGCCCTTTATCTTTCCATGGGGTTTGGCAGTCTGCCTAAGCGTGAAATTGATCTCTTCGTATTCCATTCCCTGACGAAAGCCGCCGAGCATAGGGGCAAATCAAACTACGAGCTCGCCAATACCTTTGGCATTTCCGAATCGCGCATCAAGTCACTTAAACTCAATTCCGCCCTGCGTCATCAGGATATTAATCCTCACGCCATACTGGCGCGCGTGGTAGAGCGACTCATCGCCAGCCAGCAGTTTGCCGAGCTGAGCGAAGGCAAAATTGATATCTCCCTCGAAGACCCGCTGGAGCGCCGTGAACTGGAAAACTTCCTGAAAACCCGCGGCCATCATGCGGAATACACCTTGAACCGCGAAGTGCTGCGCATTTCACCCGCCCGGCTGCTGGAATTGATTGTGGAGCACGCCGAGCGCGCAGGCAGCGAATTTGACGAGATTATCCGCAGCCAGATCAAGGATCAGGCCATCTCCTCGCGCATACTGGCAGGCGCACCTTCGCTAAAACAAAAGCTGGACAGGCTGCGCGCCGAAAATCTCAATCTCGCCACGCTCAAATCGCTGATCACAAAAGCCTTTACCCTGTTCTGATGGCTATTTCGATGGCGAAAATTCAGTCGCCAGCCAATCCTTAATCAGCGCTTTTTCATAGCGCAGGGCATCACTATCTCTGCTCAGCGTGGTGCTCTGAAACGCCAGGTTGCGTAACTGCTTTTCGCCTTGCGCGAGGATGCGCCCCTCGGCATCGCGCCATTCAAATGCCAGATTAATGCGTGGCGGATAGACATCCCGCACGATACGCACATCCCGCCCGGCACCGCGCCAGGGCTCAACACTGCCGGCAAGATCAATATCGGTAATGCGTATGCTGAGCTGCTGCCCCGCCTGCAAATAGCGCGGAGCCGTGCGTTCGACATACTTTTTTATCGCCGCCAGGGTGGCAGGACTAAAGCCCGCAAAGCCATCATTGCCGGCATCGGTGAATGTCTCGGGCTGGACAAACTCAACGCTGACAGCACCTGCCGGCGGCTCGGCATGTGCATGGCTTAAACCCAGCACCAGACACGCCATCCAGCCGTATCGCAGTCTCATTTTGCTCATCCCCATCGGATTCGCCCATCCATATGATTTAAAGATAAGACGCTGAAATCGATGGCAAATTCAGGCCATCGCACAACAAAAAAGCCGCTTTCGCGGCTTTTTTGTTAACGCATTACACCTGAGGCTAGATCACCTCGGCAATCGGGATGATCTTTTTAGTGTATTCCGGCATCTGGTCAAAATTAAGGTATTTGTAGATGCTGTCTGCATTTTTGCTGAGCTTGTCCCCCACGGTTTCGAGGTACTCGGCTGGCGTGGGCATGCGACCAAGACGTGCGCACACGGCAGCCAGCTCGGCGGAACCGAGATAAACGCGGGCATCCTTGCCCATGCGGTTATCAAAGTTGCGGGTACTGGTGGAGAAAACGGTGGCCTTGTCTGCCACGCGCGCCTGGTTACCCATGCACAGCGAGCAGCCCGGCACTTCGGTACGCGCACCCGCCACGCCGAACACGGAATACACGCCTTCGTCACGCAGCTGGTTTTCATCCATGCGGGTAGGCGGCGCAATCCACAGGCGGGTGGGAATGCCGCCCGAGCCTTCCAGCACTTTGGCCGCTGCGCGGTAGTGGCCGATATTGGTCATGCAGCTGCCGATAAACACTTCGTCTATCTTGTCGCCGACAACTGCCGACAGCGGCTTGATGTCATCCGGGTCGTTGGGGCAAGCCACCAGCGGTTCCTTGATTTCGTTCAGGTCGATTTCCAGCACATAGGCATATTCAGCATCGGCATCCGGTTCCAGCAGATTCGGGCTGGCAAGCCAGGCCTGCATGGCTTCGATACGGCGCTGCAGGGTGCGGGCGTCGGCATAACCGTTGTCTATCATGTTTTGCATCAACACGATGTTGGATTGCAGGAATTCGATCACCGGCTCCTTGTTGAGCTTGACGGTGCAACCGTTGGCCGAACGCTCGGCGGAGGCATCGGCAAACTCGAAAGCCTGTTCGACTTTGAGGTCAGGCAAGCCTTCGATTTCCAGGATGCGGCCGTTGAATACATTCTTCTTGCCCTGCTTGCCCACGGTGAGGTCACCCTTTTGGATGGCGGCATAGGGAATCGCATTCACCAGATCGCGCAGGGTAATGCCCGGCTGCATTTCACCCTTGAAACGCACCAGCACGGATTCCGGCATATCCAGCGGCATGGCGCCCATGGCAGCAGCAAATGCCACCAGACCGGAACCAGCGGGGAAGGAAATGCCAATCGGGAAACGGGTATGGGAGTCACCACCCGTGCCCACCGTATCCGGCAGAATCAGGCGATTGAGCCAGGAGTGAATGACGCCATCACCGGGACGCAGGCTGACGCCGCCACGGCTGGACATAAACTCGGGCAGGCTGTGCTGCAACTTGATGTCCACCGGCTTAGGGTAAGCCGCAGTGTGGCAGAAGCTCTGCATGACCAGATCGGCCGAGAAGCCCAGGCAGGCCAGCTCTTTCAGCTCATCGCGGGTCATGGCACCGGTCGTATCCTGCGAACCTACGGTGGTGATTTTCGGCTCGCAATAGGTACCGGGGCGTACGCCCTGCCCTTCTGGCAAGCCACAGGCGCGGCCGACCATCTTTTGTGCCAGGGTATAGCCCTTGCCGGTGTCTTTGGGCGCTACCGGTTTGATGAACAGATCCGAAGGCGGCAAGCCCAGCAGCTGACGGGCATTAGTCGTCAGGCCACGGCCGATGATCAAAGGAATACGTCCACCAGCGCGTACTTCATCCGGCATGGTCAAGGGGGCCAGATCAAAGCTGGAAATCAATTCGCCAGCCGCGTTAAGCACTTTGCCCTCGTAGGGTTTGATGACGATTTCGTCACCAGTATTCATCTGGCCGACATCACACTGGATAGGCAAAGCGCCGGAATCTTCCGCGGTATTGAAGAAAATCGGGGCGATCTTGCCGCCCAGCACAATGCCGCCACTACGCTTGTTGGGAATATTCGGGATATTGTCGCCCATCAGCCATTGCACGGAATTGATGGCAGATTTACGCGAAGAACCGGTGCCGACCACATCGCCGACATACGCCAGCGGCAGGCCTTTTTGCTGCAGATCCAGGATAGTCTGCAAGCCATTCGGCATCTTGTTAACCAGCATGGCTTTGGCATGCAACGGAATATCCGGACGCGACCAGGCTTCCTGCGCAGGCGACAGATCATCGGTATTGGTTTCACCCGGCACCTTGAACACAATCGCGCGAATCTCGGCAGGCAAGGCCGGGCGATTGGTAAACCATTCGCCTGCCGCCCAGGATTCGATCAGCTTTTTGGCGTGCAGGTTGCCGGCCTTCATCTTCTCGGCCACGTCGTGGAAAGCATCAAACATAAGAATGGTGCGTGAAAGCGCCTTGACTACATGCTCGGCCATAGGGCCATCCAGCAGTTCTACCAGTGCCTGCACGTTGTACCCCCCCAGCATGGTACCCAGCAACTCAACCGCCTTGGCCGGGCTGACCAGTGGCGATGTCGCGCTACCCTTGGCAATATCAGCCAGAAAGGCAGCCTTGACGTAGGCCGCCTGGTCCACCCCGGCAGGAATGCGATTTGACAGCAAGTCCAGCAAGGCTTCGGCCTCGCCTGCTGGTGGATTTTTCAGAAGATCAACCAGTTCGGCCACTTGCTCAGCGGTGAGGGGTAAAGGAGGCAAACCGGCATTGGCACGCTCGGCTACATGTTCGCGGTAATTTTTCAGCATGGCACTCATTCGAGGATAAGTAATAGATATTGGGATTATACAGTGCAGCGCCAGCCCTATAAATCGCGCAGGCCATCGCATGCAAACTATATGCAATGAGCGTGCCTGCCTTCAGGCCATATCTGCGAGGTTATAGCGAGCTCATCACAGCCCCGAACGCGCAGGCAAAAGCAGGCCTGCGCGATGGATTCAGGCTGGCACATGCGGCATGCTGAAGACTACCCAAGAGAGGGATCATACCATGCGCCCGCTGGCATTCCGTCAGACAGGCGCCCCAAACTGGTGCTGCTTATGCCCGGAATTTACCGAATTTGAAGGGCATGACTTTGCCGACCACTTCAACGTCTTTGGCGTTTTCGGCGGAATAAACTTCAATGGGGAAACCACCATCGTTGTCATACTTGATGGCAACGCTGCCATCAAGACGCACCTGCACACGCTTGATCATGATGCGCCCATGCTGACGGATGGCATACAAGGCATCACCATCGAAAGCATTGCAGCGTATGTCGATAAAAACTTCATCGCCATCGCTCAGCAAAGGCTCCATGCCGTCGCCATACACATGGACCAGCTTGAGGTAGCGCGACGGGACGCCGCCCAATCCGGAGTCCGCATTGAGCTCGACCTTTTTGATCAGATGATTTTCATGAATGAGCAGCTGGCTGGACGAAGCATGGTCGGCGCAATAGCGTTCGACGCATAAACTCTCGTCATGAAAAACCTCGACCAGCTTGATGCGGGGTGAGGATCCGAAAAAATCGGGCCTGGCCTCGAGAAACACACGGATCGCCTCGGTCAGCTCCGGCGGCGGCAGGTATTCATTGAGGATACCGTTAGGGCCGCCCTTGCCATTCACCTGGCGTGATGGCCACCCTTCTCTTTTTGCTTTGTCCCGGCAGCCGCGAACCGAGTTCGGTAGCCGGACCACCAGATGCTGCGAGAGCAATGCAAGCTCTGATGCGGAAAACCATTGCTTAATGCCCATATGGATTCGTCCCGGTGGATAAAAATGTTGGGAAAATGTTAGGCATGCGTATTTGTTTAACTATTTGTTCTATATAAATATTTGTTGATATTAATTTTTATTCTTAAAAAATTACCGGATCGTGTTGACAAGTTAAGAAATATTTCCTAACATTGACTCACAACTAAAAACGCATGGATTGCCAAGGCAAATCCAGCGGAATTAAAAACCGCACAGGGGGTGCACTTTGCTTCAGCCAACGTCGAGATGCCGTGTATGCACAGCATCGACAGGCGCCAGCCCGCTTTCCGCCTCCCTGCCATTTAAGGTTTTCCATTCAATCAGGCGCGCCTTGTGTGGCAGCGTCATGAACTGAATAAAACCCAGAGATCGTGATCTCAGGGCAGAAAAACTGCCAATGAATAGGCATTGGTTAAGGGGGCTACACCATGCAGCGAGACAAACTGCACTTACATGACCGTTGTCTGGCAGGCAAACGCGCCGCCCTTATCCCGCACTCATCCTTCATCATACTACTGCCGCACCTGGCTCAAGCCAACGAGATGCAGGCAATTCCTCCGTCTGTTCCCCGCCTCCATTTCGGCGACCATCGAAAACGGCGTCACTGATGGTCATGCGCATCTCTTCCTTGATAAAATCCATTGCCCATCCGGGCAGCACAGGCCATGATGAAATCTAACCCACCGCTGGAAATAATCAAGTGCTCAAGAGGCGCTCATATCAGAAAAACCCTGGATGGCATTATTACCAGCTGGGACCAGCGAGCAGAAGATATGTTTGGGTATTCCTCACTGGAGGTTATCGGCCAACCATATAGCACGCTGTGCACCCAGGATCAGCAGGCCCTGGAGAAAAACCGCCTCACCAAACTGCGCGAAGCCAGATGCATCATGCATTTTGAGACCGAGCATGTGCATAAGAACGGCAGCATATTGCTGATTCTGAATACTCTCACCCCACTCTGGGATCTTTTAGGCAATATCATCGGCGCATCACGCGTGGTACACGACCTCACCGAAAACCACCGGATTCGCCAGGCCCTCATCATGGAGCAGCAGCGCTGGCACAGCATGCTGTCTGCGGTACGCGATGCCGTGATCACCACAGACCAGCGCGGTCACATAGAGTTTCTGAATACAGCCGCCGAGAGATTGCTAGGACAAGCCCTGAGCCGCATGGGCGGTCAGGCACTGCGTCATTTCATCGACCTCGCCGAAGGCAGTCCGCAAGCGGGGATTGATGAAATACTGGAACTCAGCATGCGGGAGCATCGCACGCTGGACGTGCCCTTGCGCTTGCTGACCGGGCCCGGACCAGCGCATCGTGTGCTGAGGGGCACCGTCAGCCCGCTCAGTCCCGACAGTCGACAAAAAGGCACCATACTCGTCCTGCAAGAGGCGCAGTCAACGGCCTCTGAACACACAGACTTGGACCCGCTGACCGGCATACACAATCGCGCTGCGCTGGAGACGCGTCTGCAAGATGCACTGACGACGGCCCATGCGCAAGGTGAGCGGCATATGTTGATGTATCTTGATCTGGATCAGTTCAAGATTGTTAACGACACGTGTGGTCATGCGGTAGGCGATGCCCTGCTGAAGCAGATCGTGAGCATCCTGCGGGGTTGCCTCAGCGCAGATGCCTTGCTGGCAAGGCTGGGTGGAGATGAGTTTGCCATTCTGCTGTTGTGTTGCGATAGCGACACTGCTGGCAAGCTGGCTGATGACATCTGCAGCCGCATCGAAGCGTTCCGTTTTGCGCACGAGCAAAAGCGCTTTCACGTCAGCGCCAGCATCGGCCTGGTCCGTATAGATCATCAATGGCAGGACATAGGCTCGCTGCTGCAGATTGCCAACGCGGCCTGCTATACCGCCAAACAGGAAGGGCGTAACCGCACGCACCTTTATCGCGATACCGACTTCGCCATCAAAAAACATCACGAAGAAATTCAGTGGGTCAACCGGCTGGAACTGGCGCTGGAGGAAAACCGCTTCAACCTGTATTGCCAGCGCATTCTTCCGCTCAATGGCCAGGGCGGCATGCACGGCGAAATCCTGCTGCGCTTGCCGGATGGCAGTGGCGGCATGATTCCTGCCGGTGCCTTCATGCCGGCAGCAGAGCGCTTTCATATCACCTCGCGCATTGATCGCTGGGTTACCAAGCGCGTGCTGCACTGGCTCATACAGCACCAGCATGCAATCGGCCATATCGATGTGCTGTCGGTCAATCTTTCCGGCCAATCCATAGGCGATCGCGCCTTTCATGACTACATGCTGGAACTGATCGCTGCCATCCCGGCCCTTTATTCCAAACTGTGCTTTGAGATCACCGAAACTGCCGCCATTACCAACCTGGCCGACGCCAACAGCTTTATCTCCTCCATGCGCCGTTTCGGCATCCGCTTTTCACTGGATGACTTTGGCAGCGGCGTATCCTCATTCGGGCATCTCAAGAATCTGGACGTGGACTACCTCAAGATTGACGGCCAGTTCATCCGAGCGATTGACAGTAATGTGATTGATCAGGCGATGGTACGGTGCATCTGCGAAATTGCCAGCGGCACCGGTTTGCAGACGATTGCGGAGTATGTAGAAACGGTAGAAGTGGAGAGTCTGTTGTGCAGCATGGGTATTGATTACACCCAGGGCTATCTGCGCCATCAACCTGCTCCGCTGGATGAGATGCTGCAGCCTTGAAACCCAGGCTGCTCAATAAAAACTGATAAAACGGGCGGCAGACTGATCAGTAGAAAGAGCGCGAAAATGGCGAACCACAGCTTTTACTATTGGCCGCCGAAACCATTTCATCCATCACGGGTTTATTGAAATCCTTGCCATGTACGGTTTCGATATACGCACGCACTTCATCCACCGTCACCATGCCATCATGATCCTTGTCCATTTTCTGCAGACGCTCTTCCACCGTGATAAAGGGCGACTCTGTAGCGGCAGCTGGAATAGCAAAGGCGGCAATGGCAAGCCACGCAAGTTTCCACATATCGATCTTCATGATGTTCATTTTGGTTCCACCTTCATTACATATGGCATTGCGCATGCCATGACGGCATTGATTGCCATTCAAAAAAAACAAAACTTCTCATTGACGCCAGACAGATTGCGGCACAGGATTCAATGAAGACACCTGGCGCTACCCACTTGATATTTAACCACATAACGGCTTGCCAAGGGATATCATGCATGAGCACTCTTACGGCATGGTGCGGATCGTTTTCTCAATCAAAAATGGATCATGTCATGGAGCAATACTCAGCATACAAACTCAGCCGTATGACAGCATCACAGGCATGACATTCCAAATATTTCATGATCAGATTTTTGCCCATCCCCGATGTAGGGTAAAATCTTGTTCTTTTTACAATTGAGCAAAGGCTGCTGATGGAACTCACATCACTCAATGCACTTTCACCGCTTGATGGTCGTTATCAAGCCAAACTGGACCCGTTACGCCCTTTCTTCAGCGAATATGCGCTGATCCGGCATCGCGCCCTGGTGGAAGTCGAATGGCTCAAAGCACTGGCGGCTGAACCTGCGCTGGCAGAAATCGCGCCATTCAGCCCACAAACTATTCAGGATCTGGATGCCGCCATCGCCAGTTTTGGTGAAGTGGAAGCTTCACAGGTCAAGGCGATTGAATCCCGCACCAACCACGATGTAAAAGCCCTCGAATACTGGCTCAAGGAGCAGTTTGACGGCAATCACGAAATCCGCAAGGTCAGCGAATTCATCCATTTCGCATGTACCTCCGAAGATATCAACAATCTTTCTCACGGCCTGATGCTGAAAGCCGCACGTGACCAGGTCATGCTGCCCATGTTGGAGCAGATGATTGCGCGCCTGACCGAGATTGCCCATGATCTGGCTGATGCCCCCATGCTGTCGCATACGCACGGCCAGCCCGCCTCGCCAACCACCCTGGGCAAGGAAATCGCCAATGTGATTCACCGTTTGCGCCGTCAGCAAAAACAGCTGGCAAGTGTGGAGATTCTGGGCAAGATCAATGGTGCCGTCGGCAACTTCAACGCTCACCTGTCGGCCTACCCTGACGTTGACTGGGAAAGCTTTGCCGAGAAATTCGTCACCAAGCTGGGCCTGACCTACAACCCTTACACCATCCAGATCGAGCCGCATGATTACATGGCCGAGCTGTACGATGCCCTGTCACGCATCAACACCATCCTGATCGACCTGGACCGCGATGTCTGGGGGTATATCTCCCTGGGCTATTTCAAGCAGAAGGTTAAGGAAGGCGAAGTCGGCTCTTCCACCATGCCGCACAAGGTGAATCCGATTGACTTCGAAAACTCCGAAGGCAACCTGGGCCTGGCCAATGCCGTATTGCGTCACTTGGCTGAAAAGCTGCCTATTTCACGCTGGCAGCGTGACCTGACCGACTCCACCGTGTTGCGCAACATGGGCGTTGCCCTGGGTTACACCCTGCTCGGCTACGACTCTTGCCTCAAGGGCCTGAACAAGCTGGAAGCCAACCGCGCCCGCCTGCTGGAAGACCTGGATAACAACTGGGAAGTGCTGGCCGAACCTATCCAGACCGTGATGCGCCGTTACGGCATTGCCAACCCCTACGAACAGCTGAAAGCGCTGACCCGCGGCAAAGGCGGCATCAGCAAGGAATCCCTGCAGGCGTTCATTCAGGATCTGGAAATTCCAGAGGATGCCAAGCAATTGTTGCTCGCCATGACACCGGCCAGTTACATCGGCAAGGCGGTTGACCTGGCCAAACGCATTTGATCGAGCCTGGCATGATCACCGACCGGAACAATCCCCGCCTGGCAGTACTGATAGACGCGGATAACACCTTCAAGGTGATCGACATCATCGACGAGCTGTTTGAAGAAATTTCCAAGTTTGGTGATGCAAGCGTCCGGCGCATCTATGGCGACTGGACGCAAAACCAGCTGAATCGCTGGAAAGAAATCCTGCCCAAGCACGCCATACAGCCGATACAGCAATATGCCAATACCAAAGGCAAAAACTCCACAGACAGCGCCCTGATTATTGATGCGATGGATCTGCTGTATACGGCGCCGCTTGATGGTTTCTGCATTGTGTCCAGCGATAGCGATTTCACGCGCCTGGCGATCCGTTTTCGCGAATCCGGCAAAATGGTCTATGGGTTCGGTGAGCAAAAAACGCCGGAATCGCTGATGGCGGCGTGCAACCAGTTCATTTACATCGAGATTCTCTCGCAGAACAAGCTGGCGGATAATGCCGCCGTCGATGCGGAACCACCTGCCCACGAAACTGCCAAAACCACCAAGGGCAGAACAGCAAAGGTCGCCCGCGCCCCTGCCGCTGAGCCTGCCACCACCCCCGGCATCCGCAAAAGTGCCAAGGAACTGGCGATGGATACCAAGCTGGTGACGCTGATACGTTCGGCGATTGAAGCCCTCTCCGACGATGACGGCTTTGCCCACATGGGCGAGGTCAAAAAACATATCGTGAAAAACTTCTCGGCCTTCGATTCGCGTAATTATGGCTATGGCAAATTCAGCGACCTGATCAAGGCCACCGGCCTGTTTGAAGCGGATACGCAAAAACAACGCATCAAGGACAAGCGCAAAAAATGAGCGACATACTGGTCTTGTATTACTCGCAGGGCGGTGCCGTGCGTGAGATGGCGCAACTGATTGCACGCGGGGTGGATAGCGTTCCCGGTATGCAGGCGCGACTGCGCACCGTGCCCAGGGTCTCCGCCAACTGCGAAGCCACCGAGCCGGATATCCCAGCCACCGGCGCGCCTTATGTGGAACTGAAAGACCTGGAAGAGTGCGTGGGCATGGCGCTGGGCAGCCCCACGCGTTTTGGCAATATGGCCGCACCGATGAAGTATTTTCTGGATGGCACCACCAGCCTCTGGCTGAAAGGCGCTCTGATCGGCAAGCCTGCCGCCGTCTTCACCTCGACCGGCTCGCAGCATGGCGGCAATGAAAGCACCCTGCTCACCATGATGCTGCCATTGCTGCACCATGGCATGCTGATAGTCGGCCTGCCTTATTCCGAACCGGCCCTGGCATCCACCAGCAGCGGTGGTACGCCTTACGGCGCCAGCCATATTGGTGGCGCCAGCGATGATCGGCCGATTACCGAAGACGAGCGCAAGTTGTGCATTGCGCTGGGCAAGCGCCTGGCCAGCACCGCAGCAAAACTCGTCGCCTGATGCCCTCCATCCCGAGTCCATTCCTGCACGCAAAGCCCATCGCATGAACCTGAGTACTGAAGCCCGGCAATTCCTGCATCGTTCGCGCAAAGGCGTGCTGTCTACCCACTCGGCCCGTTTTCCGGGCTATCCGTTCGGCTCCATCGCGCCGTTCGTGGTCGACCATAGTGGCTGCCCTGTCATATTGATCAGCACGCTCGCCGAGCACACTAAAAACATCCTGCAAAACCCGCATGTTTCACTGATCGTGCTGGACGATGCCGATGACATGCAGGCCAATGCCCGGCTTACCGTGCTGGGTCAGGCCGTGGCGGCGGATAAAACCGATGCCGATCTGCGTTCGCGCTATTTGCGCTATTTTCCGCAGGCAGCCGGCTATTTTGACATGCACGATTTCTCGTTTTACCGCATCACGCCCGTGCAAGCACGTTACATCGCCGGTTTTGGCAAAATGGGCTGGGAAGAAGGCGCAGCCCTCACGACAGCCATGCCGCCGCTGGCGCAGCAGGAAACCGGCATCATCGAGCATATGAACGCAGACCATGCCGACAACCTGCGCGCCTATTGCAAGCACTATCACCGGATGGATGCCGAACAGGCGGAGATGATAGGCATTGATAGCCTGGGCTTTGACGTGCGCGCATCCAGCGCCCAGCAGCCCTCCACCGTGCTGCGCTTTGAATTCGAGCAGCCCATAGCAGATGCCATGGAAGCACGTCAGGCGCTGGTCATGATGGCAAAGGCCTGCCGCCCATGATCAAAAACCTGCGCCTCGGCGCCAGCATCAGCCTGATTGCCCTGATTTTATTATGCCTGGCCTGGGAAGGCTGGCTGGCACCGCTGCGTCCCGGCGGCTCCATGCTGATCTGGAAAGCCGCTTTCCTGCTGCCAGCGCTGTTCGGTGTCTTGCGCGGCAAGCGCTACACCTATCAGTGGTCCTGCATGTTTATCCTGTTCTACTTTACCGAGGGCTGTGTACGCGCCTGGGCTGATAGTGGGCTATCCGCCAGCCTCGCCCTGGTGGAAGTTGCATTGACGCTGGTATTTTTCAGCTGCGCAATTTTTTACGCGCGCTTGACCCGCCCCAGCCGCATAGCTCCGGCAGCCAGCACCAGCGCCGCCCATAGCCAACATTAAAGCTGACCAATCGCGCTAAGCCTGCCCCAACGCCCGCATTATTCCCTTATAATAATTGCATGAGAATTCTACTATCCAACGACGACGGTTACTTTGCGCCTGGCCTTGGCATTCTGGCCGAGCACATCAGCAAGATCGCCGAAGTCGTCGTGGTCGCCCCCGAACGTAATCGCAGTGGCGCCAGTAACTCCCTGACCCTTGATCGCCCCCTCACCGTGCGCAAAGCCCTCAACGGCTTCTACTACGTCAATGGCACGCCCACCGACTGTGTGCATCTTGCCGTGACCGGCTTGCTGGATCAGCTGCCCGACATGGTAATTTCCGGCATCAACGACGGCGCCAACATGGGCGACGACACCATCTATTCCGGCACGGTTGCGGCTGCCATGGAAGGCTATCTGCTCGGCGTGCCGTCTTTTGCGTTCTCCATGTCGCAGCATAATCCTGCGCATTTTGAGACCGCAGCCCGCGTGGCGGTTGAGCTGGTGCAGCATATCCAGAAAAAAGACATGCCACCGCCCATGCTGCTCAATGTGAATATTCCCGATGTGCCTTACGATGCCCTGCAAGGGCGCGTGATCACGCGCCTGGGCAAGCGCCACAAGGCCGAACCCGTCATCAAGTCCACCACGCCACGCGGTGAAACCGTGTACTGGGTGGGCGCCGCCGGCGCGGCTCAGGATGCCGGCGATGGCACCGACTTTTATGCCGTGGCCAATAACCGGGTTTCCATGACGCCATTGCAAATCGACCTGACGCATTACAATCAGCTGAGCTCCCTGAAAACCTGGCTAGACTTCTGATCAACACCCATGAGTAGCGTAATCCGTGGCATAGGCATGACCTCACTTCGCACGCGCGAGCGCATGCTGGCGCGCCTGCGCGAGCAAGGCATACGTGATGAAGTCACCCTTTCCGCCATAGGCAGCATTGCCCGTCATATTTTTGTCGATGAGGCGCTCTCCTCCCGCGCCTATGAGGATGTATCGCTGCCTATCGGCTTTGGCCAGACCATCTCCCAGCCCTATATCGTCGCTCGCATGACGGAAATCCTGCGGGCAGGAAAACCACTGGATAAAGTGCTGGAAATCGGCACCGGCTGCGGTTACCAGACCGCCGTGTTATCCAAGGTCGCCAAAGAAGTCTATTCGGTTGAACGCATACGCCCGCTACTGATGAAAGCCCGCGGCCACTTGCGTGAGCTGCGCATGAGCAACATCAAGCTCAAGCACGCAGATGGCACCATGGGGCTATCGGAGCTTGCGCCGTTTGATGGCATTATTGTCACCGCCGCCGCCAGTCATGTGCCGCAAGAGCTGCTGGAGCAGCTGGCCGTTGGAGGCCGCCTGGTCATCCCGGTCGGCACCGAAGAACAGATTCTCTACCTGATTGAGCATGTCGCCACGAGCAACGGCAGTGAATACCGGCAGACCAAGCTTGAGCCGGTGAAATTCGTCCCTCTGCTGGGCGGAACGAATTGAGTGGAAACCATCATTTGACTAAACAACCTGCTTTTTATCACCATCTGGTCACACTGTGCATACTCGTGCTGGCTGGCTGCGCCGCCAATGAGCCAGCGCCCGTTATCGACCGCATGCCTGGTGCCAGCAAGGCACCCACCGTCAAATCTGCCAGCCCTTCCGCGGCCAGCCAGGCAGGAAAAGATTGGCGCCCAGACCTCTATACTGTAAAAAAAGGCGATACCCTGTTCAGCATCGGCCTGGAATATGGCTATGACTACAAGGAAATCGCGCAAGCCAATAACATCGCGCCGCCTTACATCATCCGCATCGGCCAGCAATTAAAGCTGAAGTCTCTGGACAGCAAGGAATCGACCGATAGCGCTACCGGCGTGGTGACCGCCCCCTTGGGCAGTGGAGATGGCAATGTCTTAGTGCGCCCGCTTGGCTCGGATGCCCCGCCTTCAGCCAGCACGCCGGCGACCGGTATTCCGGTGCTGAACGAACCCAAGGCTTTGCGCGTGCCCTACAGCGAACAGGCCATGCAGGTCGGGCCACCCAAACCCGTGCCCACGGCAACCTTTACGCCGGGAGAGCCGGCCAAGACGGCGGACGCCAAGGCCGCTGAGGTAAAACCTGCCGATGCCAAACCATCTGCATCTGATACGGCGGCCAAAGCGGATAGCGCAGCGGCCGGCAGTGACGAAGCGCTGGAATGGATCTGGCCTACCAACGGCAAAGTCATCGGCACTTTCAGCGACACTGGCAGCGGCAAAGGCATTGATATCGCCGGCACCCAGGGGCAACCTGTGCTGGCTGCCGCGCCTGGTAAGGTGATCTACAGCGGCTCGGACCTGCGTGGCTATGGCAAGCTGGTGATCATCAAGCATAACAAGACCTATCTGTCGGTATATGCGCACAACAATCAGATTCTGGTGAAGGAAGGCCAGCAGGTCAGCCGCGGCCAGAAAATTGCCGAGATGGGCAATAGCGACACCGATAAGGTTAAGCTGCACTTTGAAATCCGCCAGCAAGGCAAATCTGTCGATCCCTCCAAATACCTGCCTGCCAGCAATCCTTAACCGCGCTTAGAAGGGAATGTCTGCATCATGAAAACCAGCCAGCCCGAAAAACCGGATTCATTGAAAAGCACCCTGATCGCAGCCTGCAAAATCGGCATCATGCTGCTGGGGATTGTCGGACTGGCCGTGGAGATTTTTCGCGACAACGGCCTATTGCAGCAGTTATTCAACAAAATGATGGATTCCCCACTGGGGATCTTTTCCATTCCTCTGGCGTTGCTTGCGCTTTACCTGTTCAATCGCTGGCTGGGCACGGCAACAGATGGCAAATCCTCGACCCGAGGCGATTTGCCCATGTACATCATGATGGGGATAGGCGTGTACTTTCTTTACCGCCTGATTGCGACCGGAAGCCTGTAAATCACAGGCGGTCGCACTGCCGCCATACCCGACAATCTGCTGCCGGGCATGGGGAATCAAGATAAGAATTAAAACCGAACTACTTGGCCGCTGCTTCCTGCGCCAGGCGGGCATCTTCTTCTGCCAGATAGGCACGTACCTGCGTCATGTCAAAGTCACGTGTCCATTCAATCAGCTTGTCCAGCGCCGGAGCTCCGATTTCCCCGATTTGCGCATGGATGCCGGCTTGCTCGCGTATCACCAGAATGCCAGGTACTTTTTTCACTTCAAAATACTCTGCAATCTCAGGCTGGTCGTCGGTATCCACCATGCCAAACACGATGTCGGGATTTTTCTCCGAGGCCGCAGTGAATATCTCGGTAAAGTTAACGCAAGGCTCACACCATGGGGCCCAGAAATCGACAATGACGATGGCATTGTTAACGATCGTGTCTTTGAAGTTACTGCGGTTTAAGGTTACCACTGCCATGATGCGACCTCTGCTTTTATGATAAATAGCCTGCGATTCTAGCAGATGAAAAGCATTCGGGGCACCCAGAGGCGCCCCGAATCCATATCGCACTTAGACAGAACCCATGCTGGCTTTATGCCACTGGCTTGGCCCAGGCACTGTCAAAGAAAATATCACCAAGCGCTTTGCGGGCGCGCGGCGCGGTTTCGCGGTCAAGCACATCGCCGGTCAGGGTAGAAACATCCGCGGCGTAGCCCACTGAAATCATGGCCATCAACTGGAACTGCTCGGGCACGGCAAACACTTCACGCGCTTTTTTCACATCAAAGCCGCCCATCTGGTGCGCCATCAGGCCCAACTCTTCTGCCTGCAGGCACAGATTTTCAGCAGCAGCGCCAGCATCATAGCTGCCCCAGCGGTTTTCCTTGCCATTGTGATCAAACAGGGTATTGGCCGTCACCAGCAACAGCACTGGCGCGTTGCGTACCCAGGATTGATTGCCTTCCACCAGGCAATCAAACGCCTGCTGCCAGGCAGCGGCATCGTGGTTGCGATCCCAGACGATAAAGCGCCATGGCTGATCACCAAAACAGGATGGCGCCCAGCGGGCGGCTTCCAGCAGACTGATGACCTGCTGGCGGCTCACGGCTTTGGCTGGGTCATAGGCGCGACCGCTCCAGCGGTTGGCAATAATATCTGCCACCGGGACTTGGGTCGTTGCGGGTTTTTTCATGTGTATTCCCTCCTCTGATGAAAACCAGCCCTGAACATGTCAGGGCTGGATGTAGTGATGTTTAACTATTGTTTAACTCTAGGCTTGCTGCAGCGTCGGGTAGTCAGTGTAGCCTTTTTCCGAACCGCCGTAGAAACTGCCCTGATCGGGGGTGTTCAATGGCGCATCCTGACGGAAGCGTTCTACCAGATCCGGATTGGCCAGGAATGGCACGCCATAGGCAATGGCATCGGCATGGCCGCTGGCAATCGCGGCATTGCCACGGGCTTTGTCGTAAGACAGATTGGCGATATAGGCTCCCTTGAAGTGCTTGCGCAATTCATTGAAATCAAATGGCACTACATCGCCGCCGCCCATGCCGCCTTCCACGGCGTGCAGGTAGGCAAGACCCAGCGGGCTCAATACCTCGGCCACATGATTGAACAACGCTTGCGGATTGGAATCCGCCATATCGTTGAACGGGTTGAGTGGCGAAATACGCACGCCCACTTTGTCAGCACCCGCCACGGCGATCACGGCGTTGACCACTTCCAGCAGCAGGCGGCTGCGGTTTTCCAGGCTGCCACCGTATTGGTCGGTACGCTTGTTGCTGCCATCACGCAGGAACTGATCCAGCAGATAGCCATTGGCGGCATGCACTTCTACACCGTCAAATCCGGCTTCCAGCGCATGCTTGGTCGCAGCGGCATAATCAGCCACGATGCCGGGCAATTCAGCCAGTTCCAGCGCGCGCGGCGTGACGAAATCTTGCAACCCCTGATAGGTAAACGCCTGGCCAGCAGGCTTGATGGCGGAAGGCGCTACAGGCAAGGCATTGTCCGGCAGCAGCGAGGGATGCGAAATGCGGCCGACATGCCAGAGTTGCAGCACGATCTTACCGCCCTGCGCATGCACGGCCTGCACTACTTTTTTCCAGCCTTCCACCTGGGCCGGGGTATGAATACCAGGCGTGGCAGGATAGCCATGCGCCATGGCAGAGATCGGGGTCGCTTCGGTAATAATCAACCCTGCCGTCGCACGCTGTTGGTAATAAAGCGCATTGAGATCGGTAGGTACATTGCCAGTGCCCGCACGATTACGGGTAAGTGGGGCCATGACCATGCGGTTTTTTAATTGGATGGAACCCAGGCTTACCGGGCTGAATAGATCTGTCATCGAGAGATTCCTTTATTTTTTAAATGCAAATGGCGTGCAAGCACGCCAAGGTTAAGAATCAGAAATTACCTTACTTTTGCTTCACGCCTTCGATCAGCAGGTTGACTTCAATATCGTCACCCACCGGAGAGCCCACTTTCTGGCCCCAGGTATACCCATAATCAGAAGCCTTGATCACTGCGTTGGCTTCAATACCAGTGCGCTGGCCGCCCCATGGATCATTGCCATAGCCCAGCACGACGAACGGGAAAGAAATCTCCTTGGTCACGCCATGCAAGGTGAATTTACCGGTGATCACACCCTGGGTTTTGCTTTTGGCTTCGACCTTGGTGCTGACAAACTGAATTTCGCTAAAGGCGCCAGCATCGAGGTACTCAGGTTTCTGGATATGCTCGTCGCGCTTGGCGAGGCCGGTGCTGATGCTCAAGACATTGATGCGGGCATCGACGCTGGAATTCGCCAGATTATCCGGGTCCAGTTTGATGGTGCCCTTGATGTCATTGAAGCTGCCCGCTGTTTTGGAAACCACGTGACGAATCTTGAAATTGGCAAAGCTGTGTGCGGTATCGATGTTGTAAGTGTCGACCGCGGCAGAGGCAACGCTGGCAAAACTGACAAGTGCCAGAGAGGCGATGATGTGTTTCATTGAAATCCCCATTTTAAAAATCAGAAACTAATTAATTAAGAAGCCTGCAAACGCTTGGCGAGCTCGGCTACACGTTCACCCAGGTGTTCGGCAGTCAGCAGATCACTTTGTATAGGCGCAACATCTGCGCCCTGGTCGCTGTTGGCTTGTGCCATGGCGCCCAGAAAACTGCCCAGTCGATTCAAATCGTTGACCGAGCCCTGACTATGGTTATTGCCGGGCAACAGCCCGAGGCTGACCCAGAGCATGCCATGCTGCGCGGCAAATACGGACAGCTGAATCAGACTGTCCAGTTTGTCACCGCTTTGGCTGGCTGAGGTGGTAAAGCCGGCGGCAAGCTTGTCTTGCCAGCCGCGCTCGTACCAGATCTTGGAGCTGGCTTCCATGAATTCCTTAAACTTGGCGGACACCGAACCCATGTAAGTCGGACTGCCAAAGATAATGGCATCGGCCCCTGCCAAAAGTTCCCATTGCTGCTGTGCTTCGTCGCTGGTCAGCAAGTGAACCTGTGTCCCGGCGGATTTGCCGGCGCCACGTGCCACGGCCTGCGCTTGTGCAGCGGTATGGCCATAGCCACTGTGATAAACGATTGCGATGGTTGCCATAAAAAGTGCTCCTGACATGTTAAGTGAAATACAACATTCATTTTTGGCGTTCTCAAGACCTTAAAACGACTGCATTGCGAAAATGTGATGGCATGGCAGCAGGCTGCCGACACTACTGCTGCCGCGCTCCCGCACATTCTTCACTTCCGCACTTGATCCCGCATACTTTATTCAATTATATTGAATGAGTTGAAGCATATTAAACCTAAGGTAAGCACGAGATTAGCAAATAATTTTGCATATCTCATTCAAAAAATATGAACACCTCTCTGACCATGGATGCACTGGAAGTGCTGGATGCCATCGCCCGCAAGGGCAGCTTTGCGGCGGCCGCGGAATCGCTGTTCCGGGTGCCCTCCGCCATCACCTATACAGTTCGCAAGCTGGAAAGTGATCTCGGCATTGCCATCTTTGACCGCAAAGGCCATCGCGCCGAGCTGACGGAAGCCGGTGCCGAGTTATTGCGTGAAGGTCGGCGACTGCTGCTGGCCGCGCAGGAGATCGAATCGCGCGTCAAACGGGTAGCGAACGGCGTTGAAACCGAGCTCGGCATTGCCTTGAGTGATCTATTCAGCGTCACGCCCGTGTATGGCGTGCTGGAGCGCTTTTATGCACAAGGCTTTGGTACCCGCATCCGCCTGATGCGCGAGGTTTACGGCGGCAGCTGGGATGCGCTGGTCACTGGCCGTGCCGATATATCTATCGGAGCGCCAGGCGACGGGCCTCCAGGCGGCGGTTATATCACCCATACCATGGGCACGCTGGAGTTCGACTACGCGGTGGCACCGCATCACCCGCTGGCCGCCCTGCCCGAACCCCTGCAAAACGAGGATATTCAGCAATACCGCTCCATCTCTGCCGCCGATAGCTCGCGGGATCTGGCGCCACGCACGTCAGGCATCCTGCAAGGGCAAGATGTGCTCACCGTCTCGGACATGGCCTCTAAACTACAAGCACAACAACGCGGCCTGGGTGTCGGCTATCTGCCGCGTGCCATGGCCGCCAAACACGTCGCCAATGGCACCCTGGTTATCAAGCAGGTGGCGGAGCCCAAACCAGAAGGCCCCTGTTTTCTGGCCTGGCGCAGCCAGGGCGGCAAGGCCCAAGCCTGGCTGATTCGCGAATTTTCCCAACTAGCACTGGATGAACTGCTGATCTAGTGCCAAAATCCATCATGCATCCGTCATATCAGCATCATTAAAAGATGCATGCAGCAATAGCATGGCCGGGGGAAGGCCATTTCATACACTTAAACATTCACCAAGAGTTGCCATCATGATCAGAGAAAAATCAGAACAATACGATAAAGTGCATATCCCGCGCGAGCTGTATGCCGTCAACCGCTATGCGGTCAAAGCCATGGTCTGGCTGAATGGCTTTGCCCATATCATCATCGGCCTGGCGCTGGCCGTGGCAGTTCTGATGTTTACCTGGCTGTTTTATGTGGATGTGCGCGATGCCGCGTCGGCCCACAACCTGGTTCACGGCTTTTTGCATGCGCTGGGCACGCTCATGCTGCTGTGGTCCATCTCGGCGTTGATCACGGCGGAGATTCGCTACCTGCGCGGCAGCCAGCTGGAAGTGGAAGCGTTTATCGAAGTGGCGATGATCGTGGTGTTGCGCAAGCTCATCGTCATGCCGGTGGAAGACGGTTCGCTGATCCCCTCGGATGTCGCCCTGTGGGTAGGCGCCGGGCTCATGCTGGGCATCATGTATGTGCTGGTGCGCTGGTCCAATAAATTCGGCAACAGCAATTAACCCGGATGTCCGCCCTGCACCCTATCGCAGCCCAAATCCTGCAGGCCACCTCCAGCATCATTCTGGGCAAGGAGCAGCAGATCAAGCTGGCGCTGGCCTGCATACTGGCGCGTGGCCACCTGCTGATTGAAGACTTGCCCGGCATGGGCAAGACCACCCTTTCACATACCCTGGCGCAGGTGCTAGGCCTGCAATTCAATCGCGTGCAATTCACCAGCGACCTGTTGCCCGGCGATGTGCTGGGCATTTCGGTGTATGACCGCAATATCGGCGCGTTCACCTTCCATCCCGGCCCGGTCTTCACCCATGTGCTGCTGGCCGATGAAATCAACCGGGCCACGCCCAAAACACAGAGCGCGCTGCTGGAGGTCATGGAAGAAGGCCAGGTCACCCTGGAAGGCGAAACGCGGACCTTGCCCACGCCTTTTTTCGTGATTGCCACGCAAAACCCGACGCATCACATCGGCACCTTTCCTTTGCCAGAATCGCAGCTGGATCGCTTTCTGATGCGCATACGCCTGGGGTATCCCGACACGCAATCGGAGCGTGCGCTGTTGCAGAACAATGGCGGCCGCGCCCATGTGGGCGAGGTGGAAGCCTGCATCAGCGCGGTTGAGCTCATGGCCTTGCAGGCAGAGGTCGACCACATCCATCTCTCCGATGCCCTGCTGGATTACCTGCAAGCCCTGCTGCAATACAGCCGGCAGGCGGTGGATTACAGCGCCGGGTTATCGCCGCGCGCCGGACTCGCCTTGCGCCAATGCGCGCAGGCCTGGGCGCTTATGCACAACCGCGACTTTGTCATCCCAGAAGACATTCAGGCTGTGCTGCCTGGCGTTGCCGGCCATCGCCTGCAATGGGCGGCCGGCATGGAATCGCACGCAGATAGCGGGCTGCATTTACTGAACGCTGTCGCCATTCCCTAGCGCGCGGCCACCTCAACGCCCGTGAGCCGCCCTGCCACTTTTATACGCTCTACACTGAACTGGAAACGCTGGCTGCGCACGGCACGCGCGGATGCCCGTCGCGGCCCCATCCTCACCACCCGCCATATCTACATTCTGCCCACGCGCGCAGGCACGCTTTACGCCGCCATCATCCTCGCCATGCTGCTGGGCAGCATCAATTACAGCCTGAGTCTGGGCTTTGTGCTGACCTTTTTGCTGGCCGCGCTGGGCATCGTCTGCATGTTGCATACCTGGCGCAATCTCGCCTGGCTCGAAGTCAGCCACTGCCAGGCGAGCCCGGTATTTGCCGGAGACGATGCCACGCTGGACATCCGCCTGCAGGACTCCTCAGGCCGCATGCGCCATGCCGTGTTTGCATCGTGCGATAGCTGCCTGCAGCCAGAGAGCACTGACATATTGCCCAGACAGGCTGGCACTATTCAGCTGGCTTACCCCACCACCCGCCGCGGCTGGGCAGAGCCGGGGCGTTTGACGCTGTTTACCGTGTTTCCGCTCGGCCTGTTGCAGGCATGGTCGTATGCCGATATGGATTGCCGAGTGCTGGTCTATCCCCGCCCGGCACTGGCAGATCGCCACCCTTCACCTAGCACCGACCAGGCCGGCAAAGGCAGCCGCGATAGCCTGCTCGGCGATCAGGACTTTGCCGGGCTGCGCCACTATCGCCCGGGCGACTCGCCCCGTCGAATCGACTGGAAAGCCTCGTCACGCGAGCAAGGCATGTACAGCAAGCATTTTCAGGGCGAGCCGGTTTCCAGCGTATGGCTGGATTGGCATGAAACCCACGGGGCCGATCGCGAAGCTCGCATCGGCCAGCTTACGCGCTGGGTCATTGAGGCTCACCATGCAGGCAGTCGCTATGGCCTGCGCCTGCCGCATCTCACCCTGGCGGCTGACCGCGGCGATGCGCATTATCACCGCTGCTTGCAAGCCTTGGCGCTGATGGAATTGCCCGCATGAGCGTAACCCGTCACGCCCTGCGTAATTTCACGCCGCAGCGTCACGATGTGATCTGGCTGCTACTCTCGCTACTGGCAGTATGGGGCTTGCACATGACGCATCTTCCGCTGTGGATCAATGGCCTGATGCTGCTGATTTTCGGCTGGCGCTGGCTGATCGAGTCACGCGGCTGGCCGCTACCGCGCATGCCGGTATTGCTGCCGCTGACGCTGCTGGGTATTGCGGGCATTATCTTCACTTACAACGGCCTCTTCGGCCGCGATGCCAGTGTCGCCCTGCTGACACTGATGCTGGGCCTCAAACTGCTGGAATCTCGCACCAGCCGCGACTTCATGCTGGTGATCTTCATTGCCTACTTCCTCACCGTCAACGCTTTCCTGTTCGGGCAATCCATGCTGGTTGCCGCCGGCATGCTGATTCCGGTAACTGGCCTTACCGCCACCCTGATCGGCTTGCAAAAACCGCATGCCAAAGTCGATCAGCGCCTGCAGCTACGCCTGTCGCTGACACTGCTGGGACAAGCCATTCCCCTGATGCTGGTATTGTTTGTGCTGTTTCCACGGCTGCCGGGGCCGCTGTGGGGCGTGCCCAAGGATAGCTACAAGAGCATGACCGGGCTGTCGGATCGGATGCGCCCGGGCGATATCAGCGAGCTTAGCTTGTCAGGGGCCACGGCGTTTCGTGTCAGCTTTGCCGGTGCGCTGCCCAGGCCGAATCAGCTCTATTGGCGCGGGCCTGTTTTCGGCTTTTTCGATGGCAGGGAGTGGCGGTCGGATCCCCGTGCGGCTTCCTTGCCGCGCGAATCGCTGACCGCGCGCGGGGAAGCTGTCCGTTATGAGGTCACGCTGGAACCGCATAACCAGCCATGGATGCTGATGCTGGATATGCCCTCGCAATTGCCGGAGGGCGCACTGGTCAGCCCTGACCTGCAGATACTGGCGCGCGAGCCGGTGCGCACCCGCATCCGCTATGCCGGGGTATCGCATCTGGATTACAGCCTGGCCGACCATCTGTCACCGCTGGCAGAACGCTACCTGCTGCAACTGCCACGGCAGGGCAACACCAAGGCACGGGCGCTGGCCGAACAATGGCGTGCGCAACTGCCGGACCAGCAGGCCATCGTGAATGCGGCGCTTGCCATGTTCCGCCAGCAGAATTTTTATTACACCCTCACCCCGCCGCCGCTGGGGACTAACAGCGTGGATGAATTTCTCTTCACCACACGCCGCGGTTTCTGCGAGCACTATGCCAGCAGCTTTGCCTTCCTCATGCGTGCCGCCGGGATTCCGGCCCGTGTGGTCACAGGCTATCAGGGCGGAGAGCTGAATCCGGTAGGCCAATACCTGATCGTGCGCCAGTCCGACGCGCATGCCTGGACAGAAGTCTGGCTGCCGCAACGCGGCTGGGTGCGGGTGGACCCTACCGCCGCCGTATCGCCCTCGCGCATTGAGGCAGGCATCGCCAGCGCCATCAGCGAAACCGCCAGCCTGCCGCTGCTGGCAAGGCGCGATTACCCCCTGCTGCGCAAGCTTTACCTCAACTGGGATGCCATCAACAACGGCTGGAACCAGTGGGTACTGGGTTACAATCAGCAGAAGCAGGCCGAACTGCTGTCGCGCATCTTTGGGTCGTCTTTTCCTTTGTCGCTGCTGACGGCAGTATTCATCACGGCTACGGCGTTGGTGCTGGGCATGATCAGCTGGCTGCTGCTGCGGGACCAAGCAAGGCGTGACCCGCTGCAAAAGGTGTATGCGCGTTTTCTGCGAAAAATGGCACGGGCAGGTTTGCAGCCCTCGCCGCAGGAAGGCGCGCGCGATTTCAGCCTTCGCGCCCAAGAGCGGCTGCCAATGCAGGCCACGCAGATCGCGGCGATTACCACGCTGTATCTGCAATTGCGTTATGGCCGCTCTTCAGCCGCCTCGCTGGACATGCTGAAGCGCGAGATTAACAAGTTATAAGCGATACACAACACATTACTCATGACCCAACCAAGCACTGCGCCAACCGCTACCTCCGCTGACAACGGACAACTCGCCCCGGACCAGACCCATATGGACCAGACCCATATGGACCAGACTCATGTTGACCAGGCCTACATGCAACAGGCGCTGCTGCTGGCGCAAGCTGCTGCTGATGCCGGTGAAGTCCCCGTCGGCGCCCTCGTGGTGCAGGACGGCAACATCATCGGGCGCGGCATGAATGCGCCGATCGGCCGTCATGACCCCACTGCCCACGCCGAAATTCAGGCCATGCGCGAGGCTGCCCAAGCCATTGGTAATTACCGGCTGGTAGGTTGCACTCTCTATGTAACGCTGGAACCATGCGCCATGTGCAGCGGCGCCATTCAGCATGCCCGCATCGCCAGACTGGTATACGGCGCCCGCGACCCCAAAACCGGCAGCTGCGGCAGCGTGATAAACCTGATGGCAGAACCCAGGCTGAATCACCACACCGAGGTGATGGGCGGAATATTGGCAGAAGAATGCGGCAGCATGCTGAGCCGCTTTTTCGCTGCCCGGCGCGCTAGCAAAAAAGCACCATCCAGCCTCGCCGATAGCGACGGTTAGCCGTTTTCTGCGGCAATATTTCCACGTTTTTATATACACACCGGGCATAAAAAAACCGGCCATAAAGGCCGGTTTGATCCGCTTGCCAGCGATCAAGGCATATCGTTAGTCACGGTCGCCCAATACTGCCATCAGAATCTGCAGCAGGTTGACGAACAGGTTGTAGATATCCAGGTAAATTGCCAGGGTAGCCATCACGTAGTTGGTTTCACCACCATTCACAATGCGGCTCACGTCATACAGGATGAAGCCCGAGAACAGCAGCACGGCCACGCCAGACAAGGCCAGCGAGAACGCTGGAATCTGGAAGAACATGTTAGCTAGGGAAGCAATGATAAGCAGCACAATGCCGACCATCAGGAACTTGCCCATGAAGCTGAAATCTTTCTTGGTGGTGGTAGCAATACCAGCCAGTGTCAGGAAGATAATGCCAGTACCACCGGCAGCCAGGCCAATCAGCTGGCCGCCATTACGCAGTTGCAATGCCACTTGCAGGATAGGGCCAAGCATCACGCCCATGAACAGGGTCAGCGCCAGCAGCAGAATCACACCCAGGCCGCTGTTGCGGTTGGCCTGAATGCCATAGAACAAACCAAACATGCCGGCCAGAGTTGCCAGGGCAAACATGATAGGGTGCTGGGCAGCCCAGCTGAAATTCATGCTCATGCCGATAAACGCACCGATCACGGTGGGGATCATGCTGAGTCCGAGCAGCGCGTAAGTATTGCGCAGTACTTTGTTGCTATCGGCAACCAGCACTTCGGAATTACGTGCGACCTCATAATTGCTTTGCATCATTTGCGTTCCTCATCAAAAAAAGCGGTACTTCAATCAATTGTTAAGACTAAACAAACATCGTTAAAGTTTCAACCTCGGGCTTAACATTTCGCTGCCCGCGATTGGCGGTTTAACCGGCCTCGGCAAACATGTCATCTTCATGAATGCCTATCTGGCTGATGGTATGCACCGCCTGCAGATATTCGTGGCTTTCGCGCAGGGCTATCATGTCCACCGCATGCACCTTGCCATGCATGCGGGCCAGGCGCGCGAGACTTGGTGCAGAGATGTTCCATTGCAGGTTTTCCAGCAGTTCGTCAGCCAGATCAGGTCGATTGCACAGCAAAGCCATGTCGCAGCCGGCATTAAGGGCGGCCAGCGCGCGTTGCGTCACATTGCCCGCAACCACCGCGCCTTCCATCGACAAATCATCGCTGAAAATCACGCCATTAAAGGCCAGGCGCTGGCGCAGCACCTTCTGCAACCAGCGTTCGGAAAAGCCGGCCGGCTTGTCATCCACCTTGGGGTAGATCACATGCGCCGGCATGATGGCCGGCAGTCCGTCATCGATCATCTGGCGGAAAGGCTGCATATCGCTCGAGGCAATCTCGTCAAAGCTCCGCTCATCCACCGGAATCGCCACATGCGAATCGGCAGCAATAAAGCCATGACCGGGGAAATGCTTGCCCACTGCGGCCATACCGCCGCGTTTCAGGCCCTGCATCAGCGCATATGCCAGCTCAGCGATGGCTTGCGGCTGCATGTGAAAAGCGCGGTCGCCGATCACCTGGCTGACGCCATAATCCATATCCAGCACCGGGGTAAAGCTGAAATCAATGCCATGGGCACGCAGCTCCACGGCCATCAGCCAGCCGGCTTCTTCAGCCAGTTGCCTGGCCTTTTTCGGCTGCTTGTCCCACACCTTGCCAAATTCGCGCATGGGCGGAATGCGGGTAAACCCCTCGCGGAAGCGCTGCACGCGCCCGCCTTCATGGTCCACGCCAATCAGCAAGGGTGGCTGGCGCACGGCATGAATGCTGGCGGTGAGCGCTTTCAGCTGCGCGGGAGACTTGTAGTTTCGGGCAAACAGTATCACCCCGCCAACCAGCGGGTGTTGCAAACGGCGGATATCGTCGGCATCCAGTTCGGTGCCAACCACATCCAGCATAATCGGGCCTAGTGTCATGGTTTAGTTTTTTAAGGTTTCAGTTTCAGTGATCGGTTTTCAGGGCAAACGGGTTGAAATCGGTGTTGCGGTCGTAGTAATCCTCGTTTTCGACGCGTTTGAGCCAGGCCACCACTTTATAGGTGACCGGTGTAAAGACAACCTCCACCCCCACCTTGGCGACAAACTGCGCCAGCATGACCAGCGGCAGCTTGTCATCGGGAATCACGCCGCTACCGTAAAACGCTAGCGGGTAAAACAGCGCCGAATCCACGCCTTCGCCGAAGATGGTCGAGCCTATGGTGCGCATCCACAGCCAGCGCCCGGCGGTCATGACTTTCATTTTGGCCATGATGTAGGAATTCACAAATTCACCGGCCGCAAACGCCACCAGCGAAGCCAGCGAAACGCGCCAGGCCGAGCCGAAGGCCACTTCATAGGCTTCCTGGTTATGCCAGAACGGTGCAGGCGGCAAGGCGACGATCATCCACGCCATGAAAGATGCAAAGGCCAGTCCGCCAAAGCCAGCCCAGATGACCTTGCGGGAGCGGGAGTAGCCGTATACCTCGGTCAGAATATCGCCAAAAATGAAGGAGATAGGGAAAAACAGCAAGCCTGCCCCAAAGGTCAGCGTCCCCAGCACCGGCACATCGATCTGCGAAATCTTGGCCGGGCCAATCAGATTGGAGCAGACCAGCACGGTGACAAAAGCAGCCATCATGAGGTCGTAATAGCGGTAGCTACGCGGTGTCTGCACGGAAGAGTAAATTCGGGAAGCGATGCCGGAATAGTAGCAGCTTTTTCTGCTTATGCCCGCTTCACATCCCAATGGTCGCGCAGGCGATCGCCCAGCAGATTGATGGCCAGCACCAGCGACATCAGGCTAAGACCGGTCGCAAGCACATAATGCGGGGCCACCAGCAGATAGCGCACGCCATCGCGCAGCATGCTGCCCCAGGATGCCTGCGGTGCCTGCATGCCCAGCCCGAGGAAGGACAGGCTGGCTTCAGCAATCACCAGCCCCGCCATGCTGTAGGTGGCCTCAACCACCAGCGGCGCGGCCAGCAAGGGCAGCATGTGGTGGCGCATCAATCGCCATGGGCTGGCGCCCAGCGCTTCGGAGGCCTGCACATGCTGCCGCTGACGCAGGGCAAGCGCCTGCGCCCGGGTCAGGCGGGCATAGCCTACCCAGGAGGTCATGCACAAGGCCAGCAGCAGGTTATTCAAGCCGGGGCCCAGCACGGCAGCAAACGCAATAGCCAGCAACATGCCAGGGAAAGCCAGAAAAACATCGGTCACGCGCATCAGCAGCCTGTCCAGCCAGCCCCCATAAAAACCGGCGATCAAGCCCAGGCTGATGCCGATAGACATGGTGACCAGCGTTACCGCCACCACCACGGTCAGTGACACCCCTGCTCCGCTCAGCAAGCGCGCCAGTATATTGCGCCCCAGATCGTCATATCCCAGCCAGGCATGTTGATCGGCCACCGCCAGAATATGGTCGAGATGAATCTGCTCCGGCCGCAAGTCGAGCACAGCCGCCAGCACCACAGCGGCAAGCCAGAACAGCACCATCAATGCAGGCCCGTGCCTCATGACAAACGCACCCGCGGGTCCAGCCGCTGATAGGCGATATCGGTCAGCAGATTGACCAGCACATAGGTCAGGGCGATCACCAGCACGCAGCCCTGGGTGACGGGGTAATCACGTTTTTCGATGGACTCCACCAGCAAGCGGCCTAGGCCATCCCAGCCAAACACGGTTTCGGTAATCACGGTGCCGGCCAGCAGGCTGCCCATTTGCAAACCCACCACGGTCACCACCGGCAACAAGGCGGCGCGCAGCGCATGCCGCAGTATTACATGCGCCTCGCTCAGGCCTTTGGCGCGTGCGGTACGCACAAAGTCTTCGCTCAGCACTTCCAGCAGGCTGGCGCGCGTCATGCGCGTGAGGATGGCGCTTAAGCCAAACGCCAGCGTGAGCGCCGGCAGAATCACGGCAGAAGCTGACGCCATGCCGCTGATGGGTAGCCAGCCCAGCCACAAACCAAAAAGCAGCATGAGCAAAGGCCCCAACCAGAAATGCGGCATGGCCGACAGGGAAAGGCTGAACAGGGTGGCGAAGGTATCCGGCCAGCGGCGGGCGCGCAAGGCGGCAAGGACGCCCAGTGGCAGCCCGATCATGACGGCCATCAACAAAGCGGGGATGGCGAGCTGCAGAGTGGCGGGCAATCTCTCCGCCAGCAGGCTGCTGACCGCCTGCCCAGTATGGATGGAATGACCAAAATCGCCGTGGGCAAGCCGCGTGAGGTATTGCAGGAATTGCTGTGGCAAAGAGAGGTCCAGCCCCAGCTCGGCCCGTAACTGGGCACGGTCTGCCATGGCGGCGGATTCGCCCAGCATGACATCGACCGGATCGCCAGGCACCAGGTGCAGCAGCAGAAAGGTCAGCAACAGCACGCCGAACACCACCGGCACCACATCCCACAAGCGTTTAATCACCCTGGGTATCGTCCTCAAGGTAGACGCGTGTGCCCACCGGCACCAGGTCAAACAGCGCGATGACATCGTCATTGCGCATGCGGACGCAGCCATGCGAGGCGGCGTGGCCCATGGGCTCAGTGTCCGGCGTGCCGTGAATATAGATATAGCGCTGCATGCTATCCACCTTGCCCAGGCGATTGAAGCCGGGCTCACAGCCCGATAGCCAGAGAATACGGCTCAATATCCAGTCCCGCCCGGGATAAAGCGCCGCCAGCTCGGGAGACCAGATTTCACCGGTGGCCCGGCGCCCACGGAAGACAGTGCAGGGTGCTGCGCCCTGCCCGATTTTGGCCCGGATGATATGGGCGCCGCGCGGCGTGCATTCGCTGTTTTTGAGCTCGCCGGGGCCATTTAGCGCGGTCGATACCGTATAGCTTGCTAACTGCTGGCCATCGTCGCCGATAACATCCAGCGTTTGCCGTTTGAATGAAATATTAATCTGCATGGTTATCTGCACTGTGTCGCGTCAAGGTGATCAGCCCGTCCCAGTTGCCATCGGCTGCCAGCGTGTAATGGTACAACCCGCGCCGCATGGCGACAAACTGCCCTTCGTACCAGAGCGGCACATACGGCAACAGCGCGTGTATGCGTTCCGTGGCCGCCGGCCAGTGGCCACTGTTGATCAAGGCGTCCAGAGTCGCATCCTGCAGATGCCCGCGATTGGCGCCCAGCGGCGGCTCGCTGGCGGAATGAAATGCCAGACGGTATATATCCGGCGTACGTATGCCCACCCAGTTGAGGCTGTACATCTGAAAATGGCCTTGGCGGATATCGTCAAAAAACGTGCCCCAGTCCAGGCTGCGTATCTGCAGTGCGATGCCAGCCTCGCGCATTTGCGCCTGCAGAATAGTGGCAAGGCGCACGCGCTGGGCGTCAGTGGATGTTTTGTATACCAGGGTCAGCGGCAAGGAGACACCCGCCTCCTGCAACAGCCGCCGCGCCAGAGCAGGGTGATACGCATACGCCGGCAGGCTGCCATTGCCCGCCCAATGCTCGGGCGGCAGGATAGCAGACGCCGCGCGGCTATCTGGCACCAGCGCCTGGCGCACAATAGCATCACGATCAATGGCATGGGCAATCGCCTGGCGTACCTTGAGATTTGCCAATACCGGGTCTTGCAGGTTGAAGCCAAGATAGGAAAAATTGGCACCCGCTGCATGTGCTACACGAATCGCAGGCTGTTTTTGCAAATACGCCAGCAGCTCGGGCGGCAAATCCCCGGCCAGCAGATCAATCTCACCACGCACCAGCTTGAGTACGCGCACCGTCGGGTCTTTCACTTCTTCCAGCACATAGCGCTGGCCATCCGCCACGCGTTGCAATACCAGGCTGCCGCGCCAGCCTACAAAGGCGAGAGGCCCGCTGCCCATGGGCTGGCGGCTAAAATCATGCCCTGCAGCAATCAGATGCGCCGGCAAAATGCCGATGATAAGACGGGCGGGAAAGTCGGGGTCTGCCGACTCCAGCATGAAATCAATGGTGGCATCATCCAGCGCCCACACCTTGCGGATGCGCGAAAACTCGGCGGCCAGCGGACTGGCGCCAGGCTTCAATAGCGATTGATAGGTCGCCACCACATCGTGCGCGGTCATGGCACTGCCATCATGAAAGCGAGCTCTGGGCGTTAGCAGATGAAAACGGTAGTGGTCGGGGGCAAGCTGCTGCCAGTCGGCGAGCGCTGCTTGCGGGCGTGAGTGCGCATCAAAGCTGACCAGGGCCTGATACAGCAGGCGATTGACACGGGCAGATGCGGCATCGGTGGCCATGCGCGGATCGAGATTGACCGGTGCCTGCGCCAACCCCATGTGTATTGCGGTGTCGGGCGCAGAAGGCGTGCAGCCAGCCAGCAGGAGCGCCAGGCCCAGCCACCATGCGCTCAAAATCCTAACCACGCTTCATGCCCTTCCTTCTCATTGTTGACCGCTATCGCCCTGCATTCTATTACATTTAGGGAGTATTGCTTTTTTAAGCGCTTGTTGCAGACTAAGGCGCTTGAGCTGGCACAATAGGCGCTGCATGGCGGCGACCCGATCTGCGGCAGCGCCCCTTACTTTTTTCAAGGAGAGCAAATGAATCCCAAGCAAACGGCACTGGTCCTGATTGAATTTCAAAACGACTTCACCTCTGAGGGCGGCAGCCTGCATGGTGCTGTCAGCGGCGTTATGGCGCAGAACCACATGCTGACAAATACCGTGGACACCGTAAATCAGGCACGTGCGCAGGGCGTGACCATTGTGCATGTGCCGATCAGCTTTACGCCGGATTATCGTGAGCTGCCCAGCGCGCCTTATGGCATTCTCAAGGGCGTGGTCGACAGCCAGTCGTTTCGCAAAGGCAGCTGGGGCGCCGAGATTGTGGATGTGCTGACACCAGCAGCATCTGACATCGTGGTGGAAGGCAAGCGCGGCCTGTGCGGCTTTGCTAGCACCAATCTGGACTTTGTACTGCGCAGCCGCGGCATTCAGCATGTGGCGCTGGCCGGCTTTCTCACCAACTGCTGTGTGGAATCGACCATGCGCACCGCCTACGAGCTGGGCTATCAGGTGATTACCCTGGGCGATTGCACCGCGACATTGAGTGAAGAGGAACAGGCGATGGCCATCGCCAAAAATTTCCCCATGTTTTCCACGCCCATGGATCACACCGGTTTTCTTGCCGCGCTGCAGGCCTGATTCTGCAGGGATAACTATTGAGTACTCTGCATTTCAGGGTGGCTGCAGCCACCGATATTCCTGCGCTGGCTATTCTGGTGAATAGCGCTTATCGCGGTGAATCCAGCCGTCGCGGCTGGACGACTGAGGCCGACATCCTGGGTGGGCAACGCACCGATGCCGGGGAGCTGGCGGAGCTGATTTCGGCGCCCGCCTCTTTTCTGCTGCTTGCTGAGCAGGTCGGGCAGATCATCGCCTCGATTCATCTCAAGCAGACAGACAAGCACGCGGCGTATGTGGGCATGCTGGCGGTGGACCCCGGCCTGCAGCAACGCGGCACCGGCCGCGCCCTGCTAACCCATGCCGAAGATACCGCCAGGCAACGCTGGCAGGTCAGCGAGATATCCATGACGGTGATTACCCTGCGCACCAGCCTGATTGCCTATTACGAGCGCCTGGGCTACCAGCGCACCGGCAAGTTGCAAGCATTCCCGGATGACCCGCGTTACGGCCTGCAAAAGGTGCCGGGGCTGATGCTGGAAACCCTGACCAAGCGCTTTTAGAAGAAAAGCGCCTGGCCCGGACGGATTGGGATAGGCTTTGTCAGCCCTGAGGATTACCGCTGAAAATCAGGCCTGACCATCGGTCTATGCTGTCTGGATTTTTTCAAACAGCGCGATCGATTCCACATGCGAGGTATGCGGGAACATATTGATCACGCCTGCGGCCAGCAGACGGTAGCCTTTGAGATTGACCAGTACGCCCGCATCGCGTGCCAGCGTTGCCGGATTACATGAGACATAGACTATGCGGTCAGGCCCGGCCACCTTGGGAATCGCCGGCATGGTGCCATCTTCGCCACGGCCGACATCCGCCAGTGACTTGATCAGCTCCAGCGCGCCATCCCGCGGCGGATCAATCAGCCATTTATCAAAATAGCCCAGCGATTGCAGCGCTTCCGGCGTCATCTTGAACAGATCGGCTTCGCGGAATTCCACCTGGCTGGCCAGCCCGTTAAGACTCGCGCTTTCCACCGCACGCGCCACCAGCGCAGCCGAGCCTTCCATGCCCAGCACAGCCGCGCCGCTGCGCGCGATAGGCAGGGTAAAGTTACCCAGACCACAGAAGAAATCAGCAATACGCTCCCCTGCCTGGGCACCCAGCAACTGCATGGCGCGGCGCAACATCACGCGATTGATATGCGGGTTTACCTGGGTAAATTCAGTGGGCTTGAATGGATACGTCAGCTGGAATTCCGGCAGCGAATAGCTCAAGGAGGGGCCATTCAACGGGTAAAACGGCATGACGGTATCCGGCCCCTTGGTCTGAGTCCAGATCTGCACGCCATGGGTATCAGCAAACGCCTTGAGAATGGGGCCGTCTTCCGGACGCAGGGCCTCCAGTATGCGTAACACCAACACGGTGGCCTGCTCGCCGACCGCCACTTCAATCTGCGGCAGGCGCTCGCGCACGCTCAATTTGTCTATCATCAACTGCAAGGGCACGATCAACGCAGACACATGCGGCGGCAGGACTTCGCAGCTATCCATGTCGGCGACAAAGCTGCTAGCTTTTTCGTTAAAGCCGACCAGCACGCCGCCTTTTTTCGGGACGTGCCGCACGCGTAGCCGGGCTTTATGGCGATATCCCCAGGCCGGACCGTAAATAGGCGGCAGCATGTTCTCGGCTTTTACCTTGCCGATATGCCAGAGATTGGCTTCCAGCAGGCGCTGCTTGGCTGCGACCTGCCCCGAGAAATCCAGGTGCTGCAAGGCGCAACCGCCGCAATAGCCGAAATGCGGGCATTTGGGTGTGGTGCGGAGATTGGAAGGCTGCAACACCTCCACCACATCCGCCACCTCGTAGCTCGATTTGCGGCGATGCGATTTATAGGTCACCTGCTCGCCCGGCAACGCGCCGTCGATAAAGATGGTTTTGCCGTCCACATGGGCGACACCGCGCCCTTCCTGGTCCAGCGACTCAATCAGTGCAATAGTAGAATTTTCCATGGCGGGCATTTTACCGCAGACTGCCTTGCACACGCATAGATCGATGCATGCACCTTTATTTGATGAATATGCACCTGGCAGGTGCAGAATCCACGGTGTAAGCTGACAAATATCATGCAAACCAAGGCTTTAATGCCGTGTTCTGCATGGGCATGTTTTTTGCTGAAGTGTTCCTGATCACATTAATTCAGAACAGAGGCCGTATGCAAACAGCATCTCATACCGCACTGAGCACCATGACACCGAGCCTGATACAGCATCAGCAGACCGGGGATTTTGAACACCAGGCCAGTTTGCTCAAAGGCTGGAACCAGGATTACCTGCAACTCTCTGCCGGCGCGTTTGAAGGCTATGTCTCGGAGCTTTATCTGCGTGACATGCATCTGTTTCTCGAATACACCAATCAGGTGCTCTACCAGAGCGGCCATCTGGGCGAGGATGTCATCGCCATCGGCGTTCCCCTGCAAAGACCGCACGGCATGTTCTGTGGCAGCAGCTGCCAGCCGGCAGCGGTGCATCTTTACTCTGGCAGCCAGGGTTTTGAATACATCTCGGCTCAGGAAACCCTGGTCGGCGTCTTAACCATCAAACGTGAAGTGCTGCTGGCGGCATTGTGCCCCGATGAGCAGGCCCAGCTGATGAATGTCATCAAGCAGGCACGGCTGCTACCTGTGAGCGAGAGCGCCTGGATCAAGCTTTGCACTTATCTTTCCGGCACCTTTGAGCGGCTGGCAACAACGCCTGAGCTGGCCGATAGCACCGCCTTCCTGGAAAGCGTGCGTATGGCGGGTCTGGAAGTTATCGCCGACTGTCTGTTGCCTGCGGCGGATGCCATTCACGTGCCGGGCGCAAAATCCTGGAAAATGATTACCGAAGTACGCGAGCTGGTCAGCCAGCCGGATACCCAGGCGCTGACGGTGGCGGATTTATGCCAGAAGCTGGGCACCAGCCGCCGCAGCCTGCAGTACCACTTTGAACAGGCGCTGGACATCAGCCCGATTGCCTTTTTGCGGGCGGAGCGCCTGAATGGCGTACGCCGCATGCTGAAAACCGCCAATTCCGTGACCGAAGCTGCGACACACTGGGGCTTTTGGCATTTCGGGCATTTTTCGCAGGAATACAAAAAAATGTTCGGCGAGCTGCCCTCCACCACCTTCCGCCGCTTGCATCCCCTCAACTAAGGCCTCTCCAGCAAAAAACAAAGGCTTGATTCGGGGCACCCTCAGGTGTCCATCATCAAGCCTTGTTTGTCTCTTACCTCGCTTGCGCGCCTGGCGCCGCAGGATGGTTACTCGGTTTCTTCCTGGTATTTGCGGCGTGCGCGTACACCCGCCGCCAGCGTATCCAGCAGAGAAATCGTATCTTCCCATCCCAGGCAGGCGTCGGTAATCGACTTGCCATACTCCAGCGTGCAGCCCGGGGTATGCTCCTGGCGGCCTTCGTTGAGGTGCGACTCCACCATCACGCCGATAATGCGGTCATCGCCACCGGCCAGCTGCCCTGACACATCCAGCGCCACATCCAGCTGACGGCGATACTGCTTGAGACTATTGGCATGCGAGCAATCGATCATGACCTTGGCTGCCAAACCGGCACTGGCCAGCTCATGCGCTGCCGCTTCCACATAGGACGCCTCGTAATTGGGCTCCTTACCGCCACGCAAAATCACATGGCAATCTTCGTTACCGGTAGTCGACACAATCGCCGAATGGCCTTCCTTAGTCACCGACAGGAAATGGTGCGGACTAGCGGCGGCCTTGATGGCATCGACCGCAATGCGGATATTGCCGTCGGTGCCATTCTTGAAGCCCACCGGACAGGATAAGCCGGAGGCCAGCTCGCGATGCACCTGCGATTCTGTGGTGCGTGCGCCTATCGCGCCCCAGCTCACCAGGTCAGCGGTGTACTGCGGGGTGATGGTATCAAGGAACTCTGTCCCCGCCGGCATGCCCAACTCATTCACTTCCAGCAGGAAGCGGCGGGCTAGCTGCAGACCTTCGTTGATGCGGAAACTGCCATCGAGGTAAGGGTCGTTGATCAGGCCTTTCCAGCCCACAGTGGTACGTGGCTTCTCAAAATACACGCGCATCACGATCAGCAGATCGGCCGCTAGACGCTGGCGCTCTTGCAGCAGGCGCCGGGCGTACTCGACACCTGCATCGTAATCATGGATGGAGCATGGCCCGATGATGACCAACAGGCGATCATCGGAGCTGTGCAGAATACGGTGAATGGCAGCGCGGGTTTCGAGGATATTGTCTGTCGTGGCACTCGTTGCCTGCCATTCATCCAGCAGGTCTGACGGTGGTCGCAACTCCTTGATTTCCTTGATACGGACATCATCGGTGGC
>DATMSO010000082.1:0-16462 GCA_035565335.1 Methylovorus sp. | reverse complement strand
GCTGGCAATGGAGGCCAGACTTAACAAAACAGCTAGCGTGAGTTTGCGGGGATTAGGCATGAGTGAAAAGTGTTCTCGATACTCGGTGTGGTTGCGATAAATTCTGGCTGATGGCTTAAATGCTTAGTCCGTGACAGTGTTTGCAAGTTCATCCATAATGATTTCTGACTATAGCTTTTTGGATAGAACTTTCCAATAGAATTTAATTCTATTTGCAGGTACTTTGAATATATGACCCCTAACGCTTGACAGTTGTCAGGCGTTTTTTTAATTTAGCAGCCCTTCACTCGGAGTGTATCAACTTCAATTATGACTACTGTAACCGTTGAGGCCCGCGAGCTTACGCGCATCTATGGGGGGCGCGAAGCAGTTCGCGATGTGAGTTTTACCCTGAATAAAGGGGAAGTCTTGGGTTTTCTCGGGCCGAATGGTGCGGGCAAGTCCACTTCCATGAAAATGCTGACCGGCAACCTGGCGCCAAGCAAAGGCAGCGTCAAGATTTGCGGTATCGACATGATCGAAAACCCCAAGGAAGCTAAGGCGCTGATCGGCTATCTGCCTGAGCAGCCACCGCTGTATCGCGAGCTGACGGTTGACGAATTCCTGGCGATTGCCGCGCGTTTGCACCGGGTGAGTGGTAGTCATGTAAAGAAAGCCGTACGCATTGCCAAAGAGCGATGTGGCCTGACGGAAATGGGCAGTCGCCTGATTGAAAATCTGTCCAAGGGTTACCAGCAGCGCGTGGGTATTGCCCAAGCCATCATACATAACCCCATGGTCGTCATTCTCGATGAACCGACCGTTGGTCTCGACCCCATCCAGATTCGCGATATCCGCAACCTGATCAAGGAATTAGGCGGTGAGCACAGCGTCATCCTATCTACCCACATCCTGCCGGAAGTTGAAATGGTCTGTGACCGTGTTCAGATCATTCACAAGGGTCAGATGGTGTTCAATGGCTCTATCGATATCCTCAAGCAGCAGCGCCATGGCAACCGCCTGCTGGTAGGCTTGAGCCGCGCCCCGGCGAATGATGAGTTGCTGAAAATCCCAGGCATCACCTCGGTAGAAACCTTGCCAAGTGGCCTGTTGCGCGTGCGTCATGACGGATCTGACGCACCAGCCGAGCAGCTGGTACAGGCCGCCGTTAATCAGAACTGGGGTCTTTACCAGATCAATCCTGACCAGACCAGTCTGGAAGAAGTCTTCGTTCAACTCACCTTCCAGGAGCAGGCTGCTTAAGCCCGCTCTGCCCATAGAAAGCGTTTGTCATGATTTTCAATATCACCAGAAAAGAATTGAAGAGCTTGTTCTCCTCGCCCATGGGTTGGGTGGTGCTGGCTTTGTTGCAGTTCGTCTTCGGTACCTTCTTCCTCAATGGTATCGAGCAATACTTTCAAACCATGTCCGGCGCTATTCGTCCGGAGCAACGGATTGGCGTGACCGAATTCGTTGGCGGCAATATTTTTGGCATTGCCTCATTCGTCATGTTATTTGCCGTGCCTCTCTTGTCCATGCGCCTGATCAGTGATGAGCGCCGCCAGCAGACGCTGACTTTTCTGTTCAGCGCTCCCTTATCTCTGACTGAAATCGTGGTTGGCAAATTCTTAGGCCTGGTCACGTTTCTGTCTATTGTGATTTTCTTCCTGGCTGCGATGATGTCGACCCTGAATTTCTGGGCCGAAATTGACTTCGGTTACATTGCCGCCAACGTCATCGGCCTGTGGCTGCTGGTCGCCAGCTTTTCTTCGCTGGGGCTGTATGTCTCCAGCCTCACGCAGCAGCCGATTGTCGCTGGCATTATCAGTTTTATTGCGCTGTTTGCCTTGCTGCTGCTGGATAACTTCATGGCGGGTGACCCGACCGGCACCATGTCCTACCTGTCGCTGATGCGCCACTTCGAGCCGTTCTCACGCGGTCTGCTCGATACACGTGATGTGGCTTATTTCCTGTTGTTTATTGTCACTTTCCTGACCTTGACAGTGCGTCGCCTGGACGCTGATCGTCTGCGCGGCTAACTGGGTATCCCTATGAAAACGAATCGTAAACTCCGCTTCCAGTTGTTCATGCAAAACAGTGTGTTTGTTTTGCTGTTTCTGGCTCTTATTTTCCTGTTGGGCTATCTGTCGCACGAATATCACGTCGCGCAGGACATCACCCAGAGTTCGCGCAATACGCTGACCGAAGGCAGTGTGAATGTACTTAAGCAGATGAAGGGGCCGGTGGAAATCACCGTCTTCGTCTCCAAGGATGAAGCCTACCGCAAGACTATCAATGACTTTATCTCGCGCTATCAACGTTCCAAACCCGATATCAAGATCACCTGGGTAAACCCCGCCGAAGAGCCCAAGCTGGCACAGGATGCCGGTATCAAGGCCGAAGGCGAGCTGGTGGTGGATTTCAACAAGCGTACCGAGCACCTGACGCCACCGTATGTTGAGCAGGATATGACCAATCTGCTGGTGCGTCTGTCGCGTACTAATCAGCGCGCGGTGATGTATCTGGATGGTCATGGCGAGCGCAACCTGATCGGTATCAAGAATCACGATCTGGGCGAGTTTGGCCGTCAGCTGCAGAAGAAGGGCTTCAAGCTGGCAAACCCTGATCTGACCATTGCGCAGGGCGTACCGACCAATGGCGCCATGCTGGTGATCGCCAGCCCGCAGGTTGATGTTTCCGAAGTTGAAGCCAAGAAGATCAAGGAATACCTGGATGCCGGCGGCAATTTGCTTTGGTTGCTCGATGATGAAAACACCCATGGTCTGCAAAATGTAGCCGAATACCTGGGCCTGGAAATCACGCCCGGTATGGTGATTGATCTGACTTCCGCCCAGTATGGCGCGGATTCCAAGATCGCGTTTGCCAGCCAGTACGGTGAACATCCGATTACCAAGAACTTCATGCTGCGCACCTTGTTCCCCGAAGCCCGCATGCTGGACGCACGTGGCACCGATGAAAATGGCTGGCAGGTCAGCCATCTGGTCGAAGTCGCGCCGAACGGCTGGCTGGAAACCGGCAAGATCGACGGCAAGGTCAGCTTTGACGACAAGAAGGACATTCATGGCCCGATCAATGTCGCGGTGGCCATGGAGCGCAAGTACGGCAAGAAGGGGCAGCGTGTGGTCGTGGTCGGTAACGGCAACTTCCTGTCGAATACCTTTGTCGGCAACGGCGGCAATCTGGACCTGGGCATCAATATCGTGAACTGGCTGGCAGGTGACGATAACCTGATCACCATTCAGCCCAAGCCGCTCAAGGATGTGAATATCTCCATCCCTAAAGAAGGCTGGGGCCATTTTGCAGCCCAGGTGGTGTTCATCCCCGTGTTTGGCGTTTCGCTGGGCCTGTTCCAGTTCATCCTGCCCGTGGCCTTGCTGGTCGCCGGTGTGAGCATCTGGTGGCGGAGACGTAAAGCATGAGATCGCGCTGGCTCGTCAATCTGATTCTGCTGGCGCTGGTCGCCGGTATCGTGAGCTTTCTCTACCTTCGCCCCAAGCCGGTGGAGGAAAAGAAAGCCCAGCAAACCATCGCGGTTTCCAATCTCAAGATCGGGGGCTTCAGTCATGTCAGCATCGAGTTCCCGGCCAAGGCTGGCGTGGAGTTCGAGAAAATTGACGGCTACTGGCATATCGTGAAGCCTTTCAAGGCACGTGCTGACCAGATGGCGGTGCAACGCATCCTGGCCATCGTAGCGGCGGAAAGTAACGATAAATTCCCCGCTACCGATCTCGGACGTTATGGTCTGGATCAGCCCAAGATCAAGGTTAAACTGGATAACGAAGAGTTTCTGTTTGGCACCTATAACCCGGTTAGCAGCGACCAGTATGTCGCTTACAAGGATGCGGTTTACCTGGTATCAAGCACGTATTCCGACTTTGCCTCTGTGCAGGTGGAAGAAGCGATCGACAAGAACCTGCTGAAACCCACCGAAAAAGTGGCAGGCTTTGATTTCTCGCGCCTGGAGCAATGGGAATCCGTGCGCCTCAATGTGGATATCAAGGATGGCAAGTGGACCACCTCGGTACCGGATGCCAAGCTCACGCAGAACGACATGAACGAGTGGTTTGATACCTACTGGAAGAATGTGGATATCAAATCGGTAGAGCCTTACACGCCGGATCGCAAGGCGAGCTATGCCTCGTTTGAAGTGAAGCTGCAGGATGGTTCCAAAGTGCATTTCGACCGTATGCAGGAAGCCCCTGAGGTGATACTAGGTCGTCCCGATGAAGGCATGATGTATCACCTGCCTGCCGACTTTGGCTTTACCCTGCTTAATCCTCCCGTCACTACTACCAGCAAATAAGGCATGCCTGAATTACCGGAGGTCGAAACTACCATGCGGGGCCTGGCCCCGCTGGTCGGCCAGCCGGTAGACAAGGTCATCATCCGCCATCCCACCCTGCGCTGGCCTATCCCGGCCGATCTGGTGCATACCCTTCCGCAGCAGACTCTGAAATCGCTGACTCGCCGTGCCAAATACATACTGGCGCAATTTGAAACCGGTTATCTGCTGCTGCATCTTGGCATGTCCGGTCGCATCTGCCTCTTGGCGCAGGATGAGCCTGCGGCCAAACATGATCATTTCGACCTGCATTTTGGCGATGGTCAGGTATTGCGCTTGCGTGATCCGCGGCGGTTTGGCGCCGTATTGTGGGCAGGGGAAGATCCAGATCAGCATGCGCTGTTGCGCGTGCTGGGGCCGGAGCCGCTGGAAACCGCGTTTGATGGCGACTGGTTGTATCGCCAGTTTCGCACCCGCAGCGCTCCGGTTAAGAACGCCATTATGGATAGTCACCTGGTGGTCGGCGTGGGCAATATCTACGCCAGTGAATCGCTGTTTCGTGCGCGCATACACCCGCAAACCCCGGCCAATCAGTTGAGCCGCCAGGCTTGCGACCGCCTGGCCGCCGAGATCAAGGCAACCTTGACCGATGCGCTGGCAGCCGGTGGCAGCAGTCTGCGCGATTTCTTCGGTGCTGATGGTAATCCGGGGTATTTTCAGCAGGAGTATTTCACCTATGCCCGCACGGGTGAGGCCTGCAAGATATGCAGCACGCCTATTCAGAATGTGCGGCTGGGCCAGCGTTCCACCTTCTTCTGCCCCAGTTGCCAGCCCAAGCCCTGATTGCGCTTTCCCTACGTGCGGGCTTTTGTTGGGTTCATTTCAAGCAATTTCACACTGACGACCTGCCAACGGCGGCCTGACTTCAAGACCGCCGTACCACTAAGCATTCATTAATGGCCTGGCAGATGCCCGGATTGTCCGGCATGCCCCGCTGGTGTGTGCGGGTGAGCGGCGTGGCGGTGCAGATATTCCGCTTCTGCATGGCCGGGTTTGCCTATCTTCTGCGGCAGCAATGAACCCACCACCATACCGATGGCACTGACGGCCAGGCCTATCATTTGCGGCGGTATCAGGCTGTCTTCGCCCAGCAATACTTCCAGCAATACCCAGGACGTGACACCGCCAATAATGGCAGCCAGCGCCCCCTGGCTATTGGCGCGCTTCCAGAATGCGCCGAAGAATAGCGGCACAAATGCGCCTGCCAAGGTGACTTTATAGGCGGATTCCACCATGCCAAAAATGGACAACTCCGAATTCAGCGCATAAAACAGCACGGCCCCGGCAAAGCCGATCAGGCAGATACGCATGACTTTGAGGAATCCGCGATCGGTGAGGTTGGGCAGAAACCCGCGCACGATGTTTTCGGCAAACGAAATGGAAGGCGCCAGCAGCGTGGCCGAGGAACAGCTCATGATGGCCGAAAGGACGGCGCCGAAGAAAATCACCTGCGCCAACAATGGCGTGTGCTGCAATACCAGCGTGGGCAACACGCGTTGCGAATCTTCGGCAATCAGTCCATTAAACAGGGCGGGGTCAATAATCGTGGCCGCATAGGCAATAAACATGGGCACAAAGGTAAAGCAGAAGTAGACCGAAGCCCCAAGTACCGAACCCCAGACCGCGACCTTGGCGCTCTTGGCTGAGGTGATGCGCTGGAATACATCCTGCTGCGGAATGGAGCCCAGCATCATGGTCATCCATGCACCCAAAAACCCTACCCACTGCCAGATATCCAGCGGCGGGAAGAACTCCAGCTTGCCCGCGGCGCGAGCATGGTCAATGACAGGTGCCACGCCGCCGGTCATGCCAGACACGATGTAGCCGATGTAAAGCAGACCGCCGATGATGACTGTCATCTGCACAAAGTCGAGGATAGCCACTGACAGCATGCCGCCAAAGGTGGTGTAGGTCAGCACAATTGCCGTGCCCAGTATCATGCCGGCTTCCTGGCTGACGGCGCCTTGGGTGATCATGTTGAAAATGAGCCCCAGCGCCTTGATTTGCGCGGCTACCCAGCCGAGATAGGACACTACGATCGCCAGTGTGGTCAGCACCTCCACCGTGCGGTTGTAGCGCATGCGATAAAAGTCACCCAGGGTGATGATGTTGAGCTTGTAAAGCTGCGTGGCGAAGAAAAAGCCGGCGATGATCAGGCACAGGCTGGAGCCGAAGGGGTCAGCCACCACGCCGCGCAGGCCTTCCTGTACAAAGGTGGCTGAGACACCAAAGACCGCTTCTGCACCGAACCAGGTGGCGAATACGGTTGCCATGACCACCGGCAAGGGCAGGTGGCGGCCGGCGACGGCGTAGTCCTTGGTATTCTTGACGCGGGTAGCTGCAACGAGCCCAATACTGATGGAAATCAGCAGATAAAGAACCACAAACCAGATCAGCACGCTTTCATGTCCTTATTCCTGATAAAGCCGTCATTCATGCTGACGGAATTGAAGGCATTCACCCCTGGAACTACGCCTTGATGTGTTGAATTCAGGCGTGTTTTTCTAGGGCCATTTTTAACCATGAATTCTAGCAAAAACTATGCTTGGGCGAGTATTTTGCATGGCTTAATTGATGCGCCTTATTCATCTATTTTATGAAATACCAACGCGCGCTCTGCGGTATGCTAATGACTTGCATGGATGGTTGTCTAAACTGTGCGCTAAAACGGTCGTTACAGGTATATGAGGAGCACGCGACATCATGTCAAACACGAATAAATCTCTGGCCGAATGGGTGGATTTTCTGAGTCATGCGGAGATCCCGGTGCTGAAGTACACCTCGCGGGAGCTTGCCAGACTGCAACTGGATGAAGATTCCCTGAGCGGACGGGCTATTTTCTCGGTGGTTATTCAAGACCCGATGATGGTGTTCCGGCTGCTGCGCTACATGCAGACGCACAAGCATAAAAGTCAGCTGCAGGATCTGGTGCAGATTGAACATATCGTCATGATGCTGGGCACGGAAAAATTCTATCAAGACATTCCCGCCAGGCCGATTGTGGAAGAGGTGCTGCATGACAATCTGCCTGCGCTGACGCATCTCCTGCGTTTGGTGCATCGCGCCCATAAAGCCGCGCATTATGCACTGGATTGGGCGGTGCGTTTATATGATCTGCATGCCGAAGAAATCCGTACGGCGGCCCTGCTGCATGATCTTTCCGAGATTCTGATGTGGTGTTTTGCCCCAGACAAGATGATGGAGATATTTGAGCGGCAGCAGGCTGACAAAACCCTGCGCAGCCAGGCGGTGCAGCAGGAGGTGCTGGGGTTCCGTTTGATTGATCTGCAGCTGCAACTGGCGGAGGTGTGCGAATTGCCGCCCTTGCTGCTCCGGCTGATGAAAGATAGCGCCAGTGGCGAGCAGCGGGTACGCAATGTTACCTTGGCCGTCAATCTTGCCCGGCATGCCTCGCATGGTTGGGATGATGCCGCCTTGCCCGATGATTATCGCGATATAGCGGAGTTATTGCGGGTGGATATTCCCAAGGTGCGCCATTGGGTGGGTGCTCCGGCGATAGGGGCGTGACCAGCTTTTAATGGTCATTACGACAACGGGCCTGGCAGCAATGCCAGGCCCGTTTGCATTTCAGCCAGGAAAAATCCAGGGGGACTAGAAAAACCGGGTGGCTTCCAGCGCCAGCAGCCCGATCAACGCCACGGTCAGCAAGCCCAGCACCCAGGTCTGGCGCTGCTGCTGACGACGTAAAGCATGTAACTCATTCACCAGCAGCGGGTTCTGTTCACGTTGCAGGAAATCATCCAGACGACGTGGCAACATGGGCAGCATGGCACCCCAGGAAGGGGCTTCCTGCTGCACGCGCTTCAATACACTGCGCCAGCCTATCTGCTCGGACATCCAGCGTTCCAGATAAGGCTGCGCAGTTTTCCAGAGATCCAGCTGCGGATCCAGATCACGCCCCAGGCCTTCCACATTCAACAGGGTTTTCTGCAGCATGGTGAGCTGTGGCTGAATTTCCACGCCAAAACGGCGTGAAGTCTGGAACAGGCGCAGCAGCACGCGGCCAAAGGAAATCTCGCTGATCGGCTTGTCAAAAATGGGCTCGCAAACGGCGCGGATAGCGGTTTCGAATTCTTCCAGCGGGGTGTCTTTCGGCGCCCAGCCGGATTCAATATGCGCACGGGCCACTTCGCGGTAATCACGGCGGAAAAACGCCAGGAAATTGCGCGCCAGGTATTGTTTGTCTATTTCCGTCAGGCTACCCATGATGCCAAAATCAAGCGCCACGTAGCGCCCGTCCGGCGCGACCTGGATATTGCCAGGGTGCATGTCGGCATGAAAAAACCCATCACGAAACACCTGGGTGAAGAAAATTTCCACCCCATCACGGGCGAGCTTGGGAATATCCACGCCTATGCTGCGCAAATGCGCGACCTGACTGATGGGTATGCCGTTCATGCGGTCCATCACCATCACCTGCTCGCGGCACCAGTCCCAATACACATCCGGCACCAGCAGCAGGCGTTTATCCTTGAAATTGCGGCCCAAAAGACTGCAATTGGCGGCCTCCAGCATCAGATCCAACTCGCTGTGTATGTGCTTGGCAAACTCGGCGACCACTTCGCGTGGTTTCAGACGACGGCCGTCGGAAGACACTTTCTGGAACAACCAGGCGGCGCTATCCAGCAGTGCAAGGTCTTTCTGGATGATCTTGCCGATGCCAGGGCGCAGAATCTTGACCGCTACTTCACGCCCGCCGGGCAGGCTGGCGAAGTGCACCTGCGCCACCGAGGCGCTGGCGATGGGGGTAATGTCAAAGCGCTCAAACACCTGGGCTACCGGCATGCCGTAGGCTTCTTCCATGATGGCGGCGGCTTGCTCATAGGGGAAGGGCGGTACGCGGTCCTGGAGCTTGGCGAGTTCGTCCGCAATGTCCAGCGGAATCAGGTCGCGGCGCGTAGAGAGCATCTGGCCGAATTTGACGAAAATGGGGCCTAGTGCTTCCAGAGCGAGTCGCAAGCGCTCGCCACGCGGTGCGCTGATCGGCCGCCAGAACAGCAGGGCGCGGATGAGGGTTTGTGCTGGGCGCAAGCGGCTGTGGCCGAGGATGAACTCATCCAGGCCGTAGCGCAGAGTAATCACGATAATCTTGAGCAGTCGGAAAAAGCGCATGCCGTTATTCTTGAGGTTGGGTTTTCGGTAATGAGGGCGAGTGGGCTGCGGGCTTAGGCATGATGTTTCAGCAGGGCATCCAGCCGTGCGCTGAGTTTTTCCATGCGTTTATCCAGACGGCCAAGGTCATCGCGCAAGATATCAACATCGCGGTTGAAGGCTTCCACATGCCGTTTTTTGGCGATAAGTGGCTGTTCTTCCTGCCAGAATTCAGCGGCCATTTCCGTGAGGTTCACCGCCTGCTTGCGCGTGGCGGCGACACCCTCCTGCAGACGCTGGCTGATCTGGGTGGCGGCGACATCGCCTACCACACGGCTCAGGTCTTCTTCGTAATCCCAGGACATGGCCTGAAGCACCTTACCCAGCGCGATGGCAAATTCGGTATCGCCTTCCAGCACAATATCGCTGTGGGCGGAGGCATCGTTTGCCAGCAAACGCAGGGCGAGGGAGGGGCTGATGCGCATGCTGGCGTCATGGACAGCGGTGTCGCCTGCCATGCCCAGGCCGCCATCTTCCAGCACGACCAGCGTGGCGCTGAGCGGAAACAGTTGCAGCCGGATATGCTTGCCGGCATAGGGTTGCAGATGAGGGCGGGCCCAGCTGTTCTGCTTGACCAGATGCCCCAGCAGACGTGTCAGCAGTGGTTTGATCATACGGTTTTCCATCCTTTATGCAGGGCAACAACACCGGCGGACAGATTGTAGTAATCCACCTTGCCAAAACCGGCATCCAGCATCATCTGCTTCAGGGTCTCCTGATCCGGGTGCATGCGGATGGACTCGGCGAGATATTGGTAGCTGGCGGCATCTTGCGCCAGCAGCTTGCCCATCAGCGGCAACAGCTTGAAGGAGTACGCGTCATACAGCGGGGCCAGCGGTTTCCATACCTGTGAGAATTCCAGCACCAGCAGGCGACCGCCCACCTTGAGCACCCGCTGCATTTCGGCCAGAGCACGGTCTTTGTGCGTCATGTTACGCAAACCAAAGGCGACAATCACGCAATCAAAATGCTGATCAGGAAAAGGCAGCTTTTCGGCATCGCACTGCAGGGCGGGCACGGGCACGCCTTCATCCATCAGGCGGTCACGGCCAACGCCAAGCATGGAGGCATTGATGTCGGTAAGCACCACGCTGCCTTCGCTACCCACCTTGCGCGAGAACAACCGACTCAGGTCCCCACTGCCACCCGCGACATCCAGTACGCGGTCGCCGGCTTTGACGCCACTGATTTCAACGGCAAAGCGTTTCCAGGTGCGATGCAGGCCCGCCGACATCACGTCGTTCATCAGGTCGTATTTGCGCGCCACGGAATGAAACACTTCGCCTACCTTGCGGGCTTTTTCGTGTTCTTCCACGGTCTGGAAGCCAAAATGGGTTTTATCGGTCATGGTGTATTCCTTATGTGTTGCTGTCGGTCCGGCGTTTTACCCCAGCCATCTCCAGGCGGGCTATGTATTCGCGCCACAGGGCTTCATAGTGGCTGCCGAGCTCGTAGAGATAATCCCAGGAGTAAAGCCCAGTGTCGTGGCCATCCGAGAAGGTCAGTTTGACGGCGTAATTGCCGACCGGGCTGATGGCCGTGATATTGACGTCTTCCTTGCCGACTTGCAGTGTTTCCTGACCGGGGCCATGGCCGCGGACTTCGGCAGAGGGGGAGTAAACCCGCAGGAATTCGCAGGACAGCATGCAGGTCGTATTGTCGTCGAAGCTAATCTCGAGCAGGCGCGATTTCTGATGCAGGCGAATGTCGGTCGGGCGCGGGGAATCGGGGGTTAATCCACTCATGAGGCATGTAACGGTGGTAAAAGGCTGATGATAGCAGAATCATCGAATCTGGATTCAGTTATCTCCCCTTTTTAGCCCTCGCCGGGAAGCCGGCAGAACGTGGGTTTGCGTGTTACGGCAGATTGGCAGGAACTGACAATATACGACTGATTTGTTTGACTTAAAAATGGGGCATGCTAGAGTGGTGTGAATAATAAAGTGTGGTGGGGGTACCATGGCAGAGAGTAAATTGGCGCATCAGTTCGCGGCCTACAGCGAATGGCGCAAAGCCTTGATGAATACGGTGCAGTCTTACCGCCAATGGCTGAACGAGCAGGAGCTTAACGATGCCCAGATCGATCAGCGTTTGCAACAGCTGCTGGAGCGTCTGCATGAAGACAAGCTGAATGTGGCGTTTGTAGCTGAATACTCCCGTGGCAAGTCCGAACTCATCAACGCCGTTTTCTTTGCCGATTATGGGCAGCGCCTGCTGCCATCGAGCGCGGGCCGTACCACCATGTGCCCGACCGAATTGCTTTACGACGCTACCAAACCTGCCTGCCTGCAATTATTGCCGATTGAAACCCGCGCATCTGACGCCACCACTACCGAATACAAGCGTTACCCGGAAGAGTGGCGCATCATCGAATTCAATATTGATGACAGCGACAGCATGATCGAGGCCTTCAAGGAGGTCAGTACCACCAAGTCAGTCAGCCCGGAAGAAGCCGAGCGCTATGGTCTGTTTGACCGCAATAACCCAGAAGATGCGCTCAACCTGAACGCCAATGGCACAGTGGATGTGCCATGCTGGCGTTATGCCGTGATCAACTTTCCGCACCCTTTGCTGGAGCAGGGGCTGGTCATTCTGGATACGCCTGGCCTTAATGCGATTGGTACCGAGCCTGAGCTGACGCTCAACATGTTGCCCAATGCGCACGCCGTGCTTTTCATTCTGGCGGCGGATACCGGTGTCACCAAATCTGAAATCGACGTCTGGCGCCAATACATCAGCGGTACGCGCTGGAAGCAGAAGGGCCGCTTGGCGGTGCTGAACAAGATTGATGGCCTGTGGGATGAACTCAAGGATGGCCAGAGCATCGAAGATGAAATAAACAAGCAGGTGCAGACCAGCGCAGAATTGCTGGGCCTGGATGCTGGTCAGATTTTCCCCATCTCTGCGCAGAAGGGCTTGCTGGCGAAGGTCAATGGCGATGCCGCCTTGTTGCAACGCAGTCGTTTGCCTGAGCTGGAAAAAGCATTATCCGACGAGCTGATTCCTTCCAAGAAGCAGATCGTGCAGGAGTCTACCCAGAGTGAGATTGATGATCTGCTGGGCAATTCCACACTGATTCTGGATTCGCGCCTGCAAGGGCTGAACGAGCAGCTGGATGAGCTCAAGGGCTTGCGCGGCAAGAACGAAGATGTGGTTGAGCACATGATGAACAAAGTGAAGGTCGACAAGGAAAACTTCGAGAAAGGCTTGCAGCGCTTTCAGGCGCTACGCAGCGTGTTTTCGCAGCAGACCAATCGTTTGTTCAGCCTTCTGGGCATGGATGCCTTGCGCGAGCAGGTGACCACCACCCGCAACAAGATGATTGCGGCGACATTCACCAAAAACATCCGGAATGCCATGGATGAGTTTTTCGCTGATCTCAAAATTCGCATGCAAAGCTCGGAAACGCAGATCGAAGAGATCAAGAAAATGATGGATGCGATGTACGAGAAATTCAATCAGGATCATGGTCTGCGCAAGTCTGACGCGCCGTCATTCTCCATGCTGCGCTACCAGAAAGAGCTTGCAAAGCTGGAGCGTGCGTATAAAGAGCAATTCAATACCACGCTCAATATGATTACCAATGAAAAGATGACCCTGACCTCGAAATTTTTTGAAACGCTGGCGACACGCGTGATTCATGTCTACGAAATTGCCAATCGCGATGTGGAAAACTGGTTGAAGGCGGTGATTGCGCCTATGGAGTCGCAAGTGCGCGAGCATCAGCTGCAGCTCAAGCGGCGGCTGGAGAGCATCAAGCGCATTTACAAGGCGACCGATACGCTGGAAGATCGCATCGGCGAGCTGGAAAGTATTGAAAGCGGTATTCGCCAGCAATTGGCCGATCTGGAAAATCTGCGGCAACAGATGTATGCTGCGCTCGCATCTGAGCAGAATGCTCCCCTGACACAAGCCGCATGAACGTAACGACGCTTCTTTTTCTGCTGGGAATGACCGTGGTATTTATTGTGATTGCCGCGTTTGGTATCCTGTGGGCGATCAAAAGCGGTCAGTACGACGACATGGAAGGGCCCGCCCAGCGTATCCTCATGGACGACGACGATCCGATGATTCCATTTAATCGCTTGAAGCAAGCGCCTAAAAATACTAAAATCGACGAATAACATTACATCGTGTGAGGTTTTTGAAATGAAGGATTACAAGTCCTGGTTCACCTTTGCCAACCTGCCATTGACCATTGTGGTCCTGCTCATTACCTGGTCCTGGATGAGCGCCTTGTCAGTGATGATTTTCGGCTAAGACTGCGCTGCTATTACGCATGTAAAAAAGCTGCCTTGAGGCAGCTTTTTTATTGTCCATTTCCTTGCCATGACGAAGTGGTCAGTACGCGGTTTTCATTGTGGGGTATTAAAGATGAGAGCCATTAAAAAACCCGACGCGAGGCCGGGTTTTTTATCGAAACACATGAGGATCGCTGTTTAGGCTGCGCTCAACATGCCTTTCATTTTCTGCATGGCTTTCTGCTCGATCTGGCGGATACGTTCTGCCGATACGCCAAACTCGGCAGCCAGGTCATGCAGGGTGGCACTATTGTTTTCCTGCAGCCAGCGCGCCTGCACAATACGACGGCTACGCTCATCCAGGCTTTCCAGTGCGTGCGCCAGACCTACGGCCTGATTATGTTCCGCTTCGCGCTCGGCCAGCAGGTCAGAAGGCTCAGGCTGCTGGTCTTGCAGATACGCAATCGGACTGAAGCTGTCTTCGGTGTCGTCATCGCTGTTACCTTCGAGCGAAATCTCATGGCCGCCCATGCGGGATTCCATTTCCACGACTTCCTCGGGCTTGACCTTGAGTTCGCGGGCGATATCGGCCACCTCGTCGGGGCTCAGCGTGTGGCTGTTTTTCTTCATGCTGCGCAGGTTGAAAAACAGCTTGCGTTGCGCTTTGGTAGTTGCCACCTTTACCAGACGCCAGTTACGCACGATGTATTCGTGAATCTCAGCCTTGATCCAATGCATGGCGAATGACACCAGGCGCACGCCACGATCAGGGTCGAAGCGACGCACAGCCTTCATCAGGCCGACGTTGCCTTCCTGAATCAGGTCAGCTTGTGGCAGACCATAACCGGAGTAGCCGCGGGCGATGCTGGCTACCAGACGCAAGTGCGACACAATGAGGCCTTTAGCGGCATCAATGTCGTTGTCTTTGCGCAGGCGCGTTGCCAGATCGTACTCTTCCTCGGCGCTCAACACCGGAAACGCCTTGATCGTACGCAGGTACTGATCCAGGCTATCAAGTGAAGCTACAGAAGGAATCGTCAGGGCATTTGTCATAGGATTCATCTCGCTCATGAAATTGATTTTAGCACTCCCTCTTTGAGAGTGCTAGTGGTGAAAAGTTTCCTTTTTATCATGGATTGTTTCGTGAAATTGCCTGCTTGAATGCAACGGTCGAAGGCGGTCATAACCGTGCAAATTTCAGCGTTTGTTTATTCTATTTTCTGAATGGCAATAATGCTTTACGTTGTTTGAAAAATCATACTAAACAGTATAGTATTTGCATATGGAAATACTTAACAGTTCATGGTTGCTGCGGATGCTGGAAAATGGCGGCAGCAAGCCTTCCGAAAAGCTCCTCTCCTTGTTTTCATGTCTGGAAACATGGCTGGGTGCGCCCGGTATCAGAGAGCGGTTTGTTGCAGACTTTAAGCCTGACCCTATGCTCAACCAGCGCTGTCCGGCCCTGACGGCCAGGCTGACGGAGCTAGCCATGCAGGCCAGAATTTCCAGGCCCGAGGTTTTTGTAGCGCAAATGCTGATTCTTTTGCAGGGTGCATTGACCGAGGAGGTTCGCAATCCCGGCCTGGGTGCCTTGAATGCCGCCAGAGTCGCCGCACGGGCGATCCTTGAAGACGCGATTCAACGGCCTGCATTGAAACCTGCATGGAAATGGAGCGGGGCAGCAGTGGCATCCATCTTGATTGGCATAGCAGGTTATCTGGTGGGCTCGCAGATTGCGGTAGAGTCCGCAGCTGATTCTTATCAGACGGCTTACAACAAAGCCATGCTGGAGAGTTCTCCCATCAATCCTGATCTGATTGCCAAGGTCATGGCCTTGCAGGCGGAGATCAATGCCGGTCACTGCCCGGCACCTCAGTTGTTTGCCATGCCGCAGGATCAGGCCGCCGCCTATATGGACATGATTACTTATCGTGCCTCCATGCATCCTTTGCAGGATAGCGAAAGGCTGACGAAATTTCTGGTTTGGTATAAACAGAATCGCGAATGGGAATGCTATTTCCCGCCATCAAACGGGCACACCGCTGTTTCATGGGTTCCCAGAGGAAAACAATATGGCTACTAAGATGCGTGAATATATCCTTGAGGTCGCTTCCGATCTTTTTCTGACTCAGGGAATTAATGCCACGAGTGTGGATGCAATCGTCGCCAAAGCGGATATCGCCAAGGTGACCTTGTACAAGTATTTCAAATCCAAGGAACAGCTTATCCTTGAATACCTCAAGGATTATGACGACAAGCTCTGGAGTATCCTGTCCAAGGGTGATGAACACGCCAGCGCCGAGACGCAACTGACTAATCTTGTCATCAATCTTCTGGAACTGATCGGCGATCCTGATTTTAAAGGTTTCGCATTTATCAATGCCGGCGTGGAATTCCCGCAAAGTGACAGTGCGGTGCATCAGACATCGCGAGAGTTTTCACGTAATTTGAGAAACCAGTTGGCGAAGCTGGCCACGGCCGCTGGTAAAAAGAATGCTGAAGTGCTGGCTCTGCAACTTCAGATGGTGATCGAAGGAGCATCCGTCAGTAACGAGCTGCAAATCAAGGCCGAAGCCATTGAGCATGCCAAAGATATGGCTCGGATTCTGATCGATTCAGCAAAATAAAAAGGCGCCTCCATCAGTCGGGGCGCCTTTTTTGATGACTACTTTTGTTATTTCCTGTTAATTATTTCTTGGCTTCGCTG
>DATMSO010000081.1:0-15901 GCA_035565335.1 Methylovorus sp. | reverse complement strand
ACTGTGTTTTTGAGCAGGATGACATACTGATCAAATGAGTCTACCTGGCCTTGCAGCTTGATGCCGTTAACCAGATAAATCGAGACAGGCACATGTTCCTTGCGCAAGGTATTCAAGAATGGATCTTGTAGCATTTGCCCTTTAGCGTTCATTTTTTTGCTCCTTTTCCTTTTAATTTTGTAGTCGGCGGGAGTTTAATTATTCAAGCAAACTCTACGTGAAAAAAATTAGCTAATCTAGTGAAACCTGGGCTGGATTCCAGATTCCCATATGTCTAGTTGGGGATGTTTTTCACACCTACAAGTAGGCTGTAGAAATTTCACTTAACTTTATCTACTTTGCCGACCATGGCCTTACGACTGCAAGGCAGTCAAATTGTTCTCATAAATTTAAAATTTGCCGCGGGAAGTGAGACTTTCCCGTATGCGGGACAGTGTTTCATCTTTGCCCAGCAGCGCCATGACGGCATCGATACTCGGCGACTGCGCCCCACCCGTCACCATTACCCGCAAAGGCATGGCAATTTTGGGAAACTTGAGGCCGTTATCCGTGACCGTTGCCTGGATCACGTCATGAATGCTTTCCGTGGTCCACGTAATAGTTTCCAGCTTTGCTGCCATATCGGCGAGCACAGGCAACACATCAACTGTTAAATGCTTTTCAGCGGCAGCCGCATCGGTCTCAGGCTTGCGGTAAAAATAGGCAATGCTGGCGGCAAGGTCATTCAGCGTATTGCTGCGCTCACGGTAGAGCGCGATAACGCCTGCCAGATCAGGACCGTTTGCCGTCGTCACGCCCAGCCCTTCTAGCCGCTGCTGTATGTCTTGCGCCAACACGGCGATATCCGCTTGTTTGATGTAATGCGCATTCAGCCAGTTCAGCTTTTCCGTATTGAACTGGGCCGCGGAAGGCGTGATGTGGTCAAGGTCAAACCATGCACAGAACTGCTCCATGCTGAATACCTCATCGTCTCCGTGTGACCAGCCAAGACGGGCCAGATAATTCAGCACAGCTTCAGGCAAATATCCATCTTCATGGTACTGCATCACACTGACCGCCCCATGGCGTTTGGACAATTTTTGTCCATCATCGCCCAGGATCATCGAGAGGTGGGCGTATTGAGGAATCTGCGCACCCAGCGCCTGCAGCATATTGATCTGGCGCGGTGTATTGTTGACATGGTCATCGCCGCGAATCACTTGCGTAATGCCCATCTCCCAGTCATCGACCACCACGCAGAAGTTATAGGTCGGTGTACCGTCAGCGCGAGCGATGATGAGGTCATCGAGCTCTTCATTGGAAATGCGGATTTCGCCCTTGACCAGGTCATTCCATACCACGGCGCCCGTTTGTGGATTCTTGAAGCGGACGACCGGTGGCACGCCGGCAGGCGGCTCAGGCAATACCTTGCCCGGCTCAGGCCGCCAGCGACCATCGTAGCGCGGCTTGATGCCAGCCTGCATCTGCTGCTCACGCAAGGCATCGAGTTCATCCTTGCTGCAATAGCAGTAATACGCATCGCCACTGTCCAGCAACTGCTGAATCACTTGCTTGTATCGGTCCATACGCTGCATCTGGTAAAACGGACCCTCATCCCAGTTGAGCCCCAGCCAGTTCATGCCATCCAGAATGGCCTCTACTGCTTCTGGCGTCGAACGCGCCACATCGGTATCTTCAATCCGCAGGATAAAACTGCCGCCATGCTTGCGTGCGTATGCCCACGAAAAAAGGGCGGTACGGGCACCGCCGATATGCAGGAAACCGGTGGGACTGGGGGCGAAACGGGTACGTACTGTCATGGAAACGATCAATCAAATGAAAAGTCCGATTTTATCATGCCTGCCCCTTGCAATCCCCCTTATCTAGTCCTGGCGAAGGGGAATATTTGCCCGTGATAAGTCCGATAGCGCAAGGACTTAAGAACGGAAAGAACATCCCGCTCCCGCCAGCTTGTTGACCCGTTCAAATAATTCCGAGCTTGGTATTCATACGCGGCAATTGTGGCTACAATAAAACCCGAATGGCATGTAAATCCATATCGGCGGCTATAACTCAGGGTAGGCACGTGAATGAAGTCCATCATTAGAAGACTGATCACAAAAAAAGAAGCCACAACAGACGCGGGGCATCGTCAGTTTCTGAGTGAACTGCATGCGCTGGATGACATTGCCGCGCTGGAAGCCAGTACCCGTTTTCTATCCGGCTACGGCGAAAGTGACCGGGCAGCGCAGCTTGCATTGCTGCATATTGATGAAGCAAATCATCCGCGCCTGGAAAAATTGCTGGACCAATATGCGAAATTCGACAAGCTCCGACCGGAACTCGAAAGCCGGATTGCCGAAGGCAGCTATTATTATCAGCGCCAGATTTTCCTGAGTTATGTTCAGCAAATTGAACTGCAGCAGCTAAACGCCCACCCCACCCCACCACCCGAATCCTCGCCCTACCAGATCAGCCTGATGTGCGGCCGCGCATTGCATGCTGGTCTCTGCATGATCAAACTGCGGTATTTTCAGCAACAGGCGGTGCCTGCCGCGGCGTGGCACCAGATGTTTCAGGTATACCGGCTGGCCGAGCGTCTTGGGCTGACCACCACCCCGCTATCCATTTACGCAGATTGCCCGGAAAAATCGCTGGCCACCATGTTTGCCCAGATATGCATGCTGGATTCCATCAATCAATCGGGCATGACCCGGGTACAGATTGAGCTTACCTGGCAACTGCTGACCAAGTTGCTGCGTAATGTGCAGGTTGTGGACCATTACGAAGAGCAGCATCATTTTTACTTCATCGACTTGCGCAAGGACCGTGGCGCGCGTCGCATGCGCACGCTCGAGCCCTCCCCGGATTATCGCTACTGGTCAACGGATGATCTCTCGATGAAAATCGAGCTGCTGAGCCATACGCAAAACCTGCCGCAAGCCATTACCAAACTTGGGCTTGCGGAGTTCGCCAATAATCCGCATCTGGGCTCCCTGCTGCAGCAGCTTCAGTTTGACTGGTCAAAGAATGGTTATCGCCGCCAACGCCGCAAGGAAGAGCGCCAGTCCACGCTATTGGGTACCCGGGTCATCCTGGGGCTGGATGCCATCTGCATGCATCTCCGAGCGACTGCCGATAAGCTGGCATTGCAGAATGCACATCTCACCGAGAATGCTACGCCACTGGAAGAGCGCCTAGCCAAACATAGTGTGCGACGAAGCACGACATTTTCAGCCCCCGAACCCAGCCTTAAAAATCTGCGCTGGACAGTGACAGACATGAGCACAAAAGGCTATGGGGCAACACTAGAGAAAGATACTGAAGCATCGCTGTCACCAGGGATGATCGTCATCCTTTTAATGGATGAACAAAAGGATGCAGCGATCATAGGCATGATCAAGAATGTCAGCGTGCTGGCGTCGGGCAAGAAGCATATAGGCGTCGAGATACTTTCCAGGAAAGCCCGCTGGGTTTCACTGAGCACAACGCAGGAAAGTACGACGGTAGCGACGGGGGGAATCCTGTCTGAGCATATACCGGAATTTTCCAGCCTGTATCTGCCGCCTGAAGAAGGTCTGGTTGCGGAGCCCACGCTGCTGGTGCCGCGGAGCCGTTTCCTGCCGGATGTCAGCTACCGTATCCGCAGCCTGAATGAAAAATCCTTCCAGCGGCTGGAAACCGTACTGGAAGGACGTCATGACTGGTTGCGTGTCGCCTGCCCGGGCCTGCTCTAGCGCCCGAACAGGCTAATCGCCTTATTTGCTATCGGCTTTCCATCCGCCGCCCAGCGCCTTGAATAAATCCACACTGGCCGTCAGCCGCGCTTGACGGCTCTGCACGTAGGCCAGCGCCGCATCGTTATAAACACGCTGTGAATCCAGCACATCCAGATAGCCGGTATAGCCTGCCTTGTAACGGTTTTCTGCGATCGCGAGTGCTTTCTTGGAAGACTCCTTGCTGATTTCCAGGGCGGCTTCACGCTCGGACTGCTGACGCAGGTTCACCAGGGCATCGTTTACCTCCTGGAAAGCTGTCTGAATAGAAGACTCGTAAGAGGCCAGGGTTTGCTTTTGCTGCGCAGTGGCCTGATCAACACGGGAGTTCAGTCGTCCCGCATCAAAGATAGGCAAATTCAGACTAAGTCCACCGGTCCAGATACGAGCAGCCGACTTCAGAATATCGCCCAGTTCGGCGCTTTCGCCACCATAATTGGCCGTCAATGAAATCGTGGGGAACAAGGCGGCTTTGGCTACCCCAATATTGGCATTCGCAGCAATCATGTTCTGCTCAGCCTGGCGAATATCCGGCCGGGATTCCAGCAGGGTGGATGGCAGCCCCACTGGCGGAATAGGCGGCGTTGGCAATTGGTCGAAATCTGCCTTCGGAATGGTCAGACCGAGATCGCCTGTCAGCACGGCCAGCTGATGCTCGACCACGGCACGTTGCCGCACCAGATCAGCCAGCTGCGCCGTCAGGTTGGAGGTCGACACTTGCGCCTGATGCACATCCAGCGCGGAAGACACGCCACCTTCCAGACGACGCTGCGTTAACTTCAGGCTTTCTTCACGGCTTTTCAGACTGTCCTGCGACAAAGCAATTTGCGACTCCAGGCTGCGCAGCAATAAATAATTGCTGGCCACCAGGCCTTGCAGTGACAAATCTACGGTATCGCGAGCATAGTGGGTCGCCATAGCCTGAGCACGTGCAGACTCTTTGGCACGACGCAGCTTGCCCCAGAAATCCAGCTCAAACGAGGTGCCCAGCCGGATATTGTAGTTATTCCGAATGGGAGAAACACTCGAAGGCAGCGGGGTTGCACCGAGTTCGGTAATCCGCGAACGCGCAGCGCTGGAGTTCAGGTCAATCTGGGGGAACAATGCCGCGCCCACTTCACGCAGATAGGCATCGGCTTCTTCCACCCGGGCAACGGCCAGCTTGATGTCGGTATTGTTGGCAAGGGCTTTCGCTACCAGATCATTCAAGACCGGATCGTTATACAGCTGCCACCAGGTGCTGGAGATTTCTGCCTGGCTGCTGGCGTCAGCAGGTTCGGCAAACTTGGCCGGCACCGGCATCTCAGGCCGCTGGTAGTCAGGGCCCATCATGGCGCAGCCTGGCAGCAGCACGGCGGCCAATACAGCGATATAGGTCAGTTTCAAGCGTGGCATCATGCAATTTCCTTCTGTTCTTGTGCAGAAGCGTTTCTCTTCTGCTTTCCTGTCAACCATGTGAAAAACAAGGGGATAAATACGGTAGCGACAAAGGTGGCCAGCAGCATACCACCAAACACGCCAGTGCCCATGGAGCGGCGTGCCGCAGCGCCAGCACCGCTGGCAAATACCAAAGGCACGATCCCGAGCACAAAGGCCATTGACGTCATCACGATAGGACGGAAGCGCAAGCGCGCGGCTTCCACAGCCGCTTGTGCGACTGGCAAGCCCTCTTCCAGTTTCTGGCTGGCAAATTCCACGATCAGAATCGCGTTTTTCGCGGCCAGACCCACCAGTGTCACCAGACCAATCTGGAAGTAAATATCGTTAGGCATACCGCGCACCAGTACCGCCAGCAAGGCACCTGCCAGAGCAAACGGTACGGCCATGATCACCGCCAGCGGCAATGCCCAGGTCTCAAACTGCGCAGCCAAAATCAGGAATACCATGATGATGGCAAAGCTGAAGGCATAGATGGCAGCCGAACCCGTGCGTTTTTCCTGATATGCCTGGCCGGTCCAGGTCATCTGATACCCATCAGGCAAGCTTTGTGCGGAAATTTTTTCCACCAGCTTGATCGCATCACCAGAGCTGACGCCAGGCGCACCGCCGGCCAGCACTTTCGCAGCCAGCAAGCCGTTGTAGCGCTCCAGCTGTTCTGCGCCGACGATTTCCCTGGTCGTGCTCAAGGCCGACAAAGGTACCATCTTGCCGTCATTGGAGCGCACATAGACGCGGCCCAGGTCTTCCGGCTTCATGCGGTAAGCCGCCTCTGCCTGCAACTGCACACGATATGTACGTCCACTGCGGTTAAAGTCGTTCACATAGAGCGAGCCCATGGTGCTTTGCAAGGTGGCATAGACATCGGCGATTGGCACGCCCTGGCTGATGGCTTTCGCTTCATCCACTTCCACAAACAATTGCGGCACGGTAGGACGGAAGAAGGTATTGATGCCAGCCAACCGTGGCTCTTTTTTCAGTTCCTCAATCAGGTTGTTCACCACCTCGGAGAGATGCAACGGGTCGGAATCACCACGGCTCTGGATGTACAGCTCCATACTGCCGGAATTACCCAAACCGCGAATAGCAGGCGGATTGAAGGCGATAGCCAGACCATCCGGTTGCATCATGCCGATACCAATCAGCTTGCCTACGATCTCATCGGCGGTCGTGGTACGGGCATCCCAATCCTTAAGGCGGACAAACATGGTGCCAGAGCTGGTTTTGTTACCGCCCCCGATCAGGTCGAAACCATTAATCGCAAACTCGCTGCGTACGGCCGGGTCCTTGGCAATCGCTGCACGCACCGCTTCTGTTGTATTGCTGGTGCGCGTCAGCGTCGCACCGTCAGGGAGAATGGTGGCGGCAATAACATAGCCCTGGTCTTCTGGCGGCACGAAACTGCCAGGCACCTTGTACAACAGGAAACCTGCGCCAGCCACAATACCCGCAAACACCAGCGCACCAATAAAGGTATGCCGCAAGGTCAGGTTAACCGTGCCGGTATAGAAATGTGTCAGCTTTTCAAAACCGCGGTTAAACGGACGGAAGAATCGCGATTCCTCATGTACGGATTTCAGGATCAAGGAGCATAAAGCTGGCGTCAAGGTCAACGCGACGATACCCGAGATCACCACGGCAACCGCCACGGTGACCGCGAACTGACGATAGAGCTCACCGGCGATACCGCCCATGAAGGCCACGGGAACAAACACCGCGCACAACACCAGCACAATCGCCACCACGGCACCCGATACCTGCTGCATCGACTTGATCGCCGCATTAACGGGCGAGAGTTTTTCCTCGCTCATCAAGCGCTCAATATTTTCCAGCACCACAATCGCATCATCCACCACGATACCGATGGAAAGCACCATGGCAAACAGCGTCAATGTGTTGACCGAGAAACCAAATACCCACAAACCGGCAAACGTACCGACCAATGAAATCGGCACCGCGATAATCGGAATAAGCGTTGCGCGCCAGTTTTGCAGGAACAGAAACACCACCAGCACCACCAACACCATGGCTTCACCCAGCGTTTTGACCACTTCTTCAATCGACGCTTTCACGAAATCGCTGGTGTCGTATGGGATGGCATAATCCACGCCTTCTGGGAAGCGCTGTTTGAGCTCTTCCATTCTGGCCTTGATGGCATTGGCGGTATCCAGCGCGTTAGCACCCGTCTGCAAGAAGACCGGGATACCGACACCAGGCTGGCCATCCAGAGAAGTGCGCACGTTATACATTTGTGCGCCCAGTTCAATAGTCGCCACATCCTTCAAACGCAAGGTGCCACGCGGTCCGTTGGATCGCACAATAATGTCGGCAAACTGCTCAGGCTCGACAAGACGACCTTTGGCAGTCACGGTATAAACCAGCTGCTGCTGACCAACCACTGGCTCCTGACCGATCTTGCCTGCTGCGTACTGGGCGTTTTGCGCCTGTATCGCGGTTGCAATATCGGTCGTAGTGACGCCAAGTTGCGCCATGCGGTCGGGTTTCAGCCAGATGCGCATAGAGTAATCCTGCGAACCGAAAATGGTCACATCGCCCACGCCCTTGATACGTTTCAGTTCATCCACCACGTTCAGCGTGGCGTAATTACTGAGGAACAGGGGATCGTATTTCTTGCTGGGCGAAATCAGCATCAGCGCCATCAGAATATCATTTGAGCGCTTCTGCACGACCACGCCGGTTCTGCGAACATCTTCCGGCAGACGTGGCAAGGCAATATTCACGCGGTTACTGACGTTAAAGGTCGCCTGGTCAACTTCTGTCCCGGTTTCAAACGTCGCAGTAATGGTCAGTGTGCCACTGGAGTCAGCGCTGGACTGAAAGTACAGCAAGCCTTCCACACCGCTCAATTGTTCCTCGATAGGCGCAGCAACGGTTTTGGACAAGGTCTCGGCACTGGCACCTGGATAAGTCGCCGTCACAATCACCGTAGGCGGCGCGATTTGCGGATACTGTGCGATAGGCAGCTTCATGGCTGCCGCAAAACCGGCAAGCACAATAATGATGGAGAGCACCGACGCAAAGATCGGGCGCGTAATGAAAAATCTGGTCATGACGTCTCCCGCTTAGGATTGCTTGGGTTTTTGTTGAGCGTCAGAGCCAGGAACAACGCCTGGCGCACCTGCAGGTGCAGCTTCTTGCAGATGAGGACTGACCTGAGCGCCTGGGCGCAGCTTGATGATGTTATCGATAGCCACTTTATCGCCGGCATTCAAGCCCTTGAGCACAACCCAGCCCTGCCCTTGCCAGCCGCCGGTTACGATAGGACGTACCGTGGCTTCATTCTTTTCATTGATCACAAACACAAACTTGCCCTGCTGCATGTTCACAACGGCCACCTGCGGCACAATGAAGACACCATCGCGCTGACCTGTCGTGACACGGGCACGAACAAACTGCCCGGGCAGGAGACGCTGATCTTCATTATCAAAGGTCGCGCGCAATTGCTGCGTTCCCAGAGTGGGATCAATCTGGCTAGCGGCAAAGTTGAGCTTGCCCTTTTGTTGATACTCACTGCCGTCAGGCAAGACCACGCTCACCTGCTTGACGTTTTTCTCGGTCAGGCGACCGCCCAGCTGGGCCAGTTCGTTATCAGAGAAACTGAAACGCACCCAGATAGGTGACAATTGAACCAGAGTGGTCAGCAGGCTGGAGTTTGCCTCCACCAACGCACCTTCTGAAAACTGGAAGCGGCCTGACACTCCGCTGACCGGAGCCGTCACTGTAGTGTAGGAAAGGTTAAGTTCCGCCTGGCGTACGGAGGCTTCAGCGGCCAGTAAGTTGGCATTGGCCACGGCATTGTCAGAGACCGCATTATCATATTCGCGCTGGCTGACAGACTGGGTGCTTAACAGATTCTGTAAACGCCCCTCTTCACGCCGCGTTTGTTCAATCTTGGCTTTTTGTTGTGCCAGTTCGGCACGCGCTTGCTGCAATGCAATCTGATAAGGCACAGGGTCAATCAGGAACATGGGTTGACCCGCTTTTACGGATTCGCCCTCTTGGTACAGACGCTTCAACAGGATACCCCCTACGCGGGGACGCACCTCTACCTCTTTGGCACCTTCGGTCTGAGCGACGGCTTCTGCTGTAATAGGAACCGTTGTGGGTTGCACATCCACCACCGTCACTGGCATGGCGCCACCTTGATGTTGGGCAGCATTCTGGTCGCCCTTGCTACATGCACTTACTGCCGCTCCAGCCATAAGTACCAGCAGCAAAGATGCCTGAAACTTACCGCCGATACGTTTATTGCCCCGATCAAAATTGATGGCTGCCATCTGTAACTCCATGTCTAATATACGAAGATTCTTGACTTACATACGTGAATGTATGTATATTATATACAAACATGATTGTATGTAAACCCTCTTTTAGTAAGGATATAAGCTAAAACCCTATGGTACGCAAAACCAAAGAAGATGCTGCTATTACCCGCCAACGCATTATCGATGCGGCGCGCGAGGTGTTTCTTGTTCGAGGTGTCAGCAGAACCAGCATGGAGCAAATCGCGGCACAGGCAGGCCTGACGCGCGGTGCCATTTATTGGCACTTTGACAGTAAAACCGAAATTTTGCTGGCATTGCGTGAGCGCGTGTTCCTCCCCCTGATTGACCGCATGGATGACACCTTGCTAAAAGCTGCTGAGGGCGCTGAAGACCCTTTGCTTAATATAGAACGTTTCCTGACCGAAACCATACAAGTGCTGAATGACAGCAGCGAGACACGACAGACTTACGAGATCATGATGATCAAATGTGAGTATGTTGATGAATTCGCTCAGGTTTTGCAACAGATTGCCAACAACTGCTCGAATATTTCTCTGAACATCAAGCTTGCCTACCAGCGTGCCCAGGAGCTGGACTTACTGGATACCAGCTGCACCCCTGAAGAATACGCAATGGATACCTATCTTTTTTTCAGCGGCTTGCTGCATATGTGGATCAAAGATCCGGAAGATAGCGAACGCCGGCAACAAACAAAAAACTACATTAGTACGCATATCCGGTTGCGCAGGAAGAAAAACTCGCCATAGCACGCATTCTTTAAGTGCAGCCACCCTTTCCCACGCACCGAAATACGGCGAAGAAATCAGATTTCGTGGGATATGCGCCTCATATCAGTGCCATATACCACTGGCCTGATCTTTGCTAAACCCTATGCTGTTATCAAGAATTATTGGCACTCTTCAGCGAGAAGAATCATGAATGATCAGGACCATGCGACTCAGCGTAGCACATCGCAGTAAGGTCGAGGACTATACGACCAGTGTGAGTGCATTCATACGCAACTGGCTTCAGCACCGCGAGCATATACTCGATTCCCTGTTGAAAAACATGGAGGGCATGGCCTATTGTTGCCTGGTGGATGCGCATTGGACGATGCTGTTTATCAGTGATGGCTGCCATGCATTGACAGGTTATCGCCCCGATGAGCTTCTTCATAATGGACGGACCAGCTTTGAAGAGTTGACACTGGCGGAAGACCGTGCGCGGATAAGGCGAGTGGTGGATGATGCGATTGCCCGCCGCGAGCGCTTTGAAATTGAATACCGGATCATGACCATAGATGGCCAGATCCGCTGGGTGAATGAGCGTGGTACCGGCATTTTCAATCCGCAAGGGCAAGTCGAGGCGCTGGAAGGTTTTATTCAGGACATCACCCAACGCAAATTAAGCGAGCAGGCGCTGCAGGAAGCCGAACGCCGCTACCGCAATATATTCGAGAATTCGATTGAGGGTATCTTCCAGACTACCCAGGATGGACAGTACATCAACGCCAACCCTGCCCTGGCCAGAATTTATGGCTATGAAACGCCGGAAGAACTAATCCAGAGCCTGAACAATATTGCCCAGCAACTCTATGTGCAGCCTGAAAGTCGGCAAACCTTCCTGACCCTCATGCAACTTGAAGATAGGGTCGTCAACTTTGAATCTCAAATCTATCGTCATGACGGCAGCACAATCTGGATATCAGAAAACGCCCGTGCTGTGCGCAATGACGAAGGCAAGCTGCTCTATTTCGAAGGCACAGTAGAAGATATTACCGAGCGCAAAAGCTATAACGCCCTGATCGAATATCAGGCCACGCATGATGACCTGACCGGCCTGCCCAACCGCACGCTAATGCAGGACAGGCTGCTGCAAGCGATCAGTTACGCCGACCGCACGGCCTCCAAGCTTGCCGTGGTGTTCGTTGATCTGGATAAATTCAAGGACATCAACGACAGCATGGGCCACTTTATTGGCGACCAGCTGCTGATAGCCATGGCCCGCCGTCTGGAAAGCTGCATACGTGACAGCGATACCGTGGCGCGACCAGGCGGAGATGAGTTTGTGCTTCTCCTGTCCAACATTCATGGCATGGATGCTCTTAGCCAGACTCTGCAGCGCGTGCTGGCCCTGACCTCGGAACCCTGCAGTATTGAAGGCAAGGATTTCACCGTTACCAGCAGTATCGGCATCAGCCTGTATCCGGATGATGGCAAGACCAGCGAAACCTTGCTGAAGAACGCCGACACCGCCATGTATAAAGCCAAACAGGAAGGCAAGAACAACTTTCAGTTTTATACCCGTGAGTTGAACTCCATTCTGATTGAGCGGCTGGAGATGGAATACCAGATGCGCAATGCGCTGGGACACAATGAATTCCACCTGCATTACCAACCAAAACTCAATTTGCGCACACACCGCATTACCGGTGTGGAAGCCCTCATCCGCTGGCACAATCCACGACAAGGGCTGATTGCCCCTGATCGCTTTATCCCGATTGCGGAAGAAAGCACCCTCATTGAGCAGATCGGCACCTGGGTATTAGAAAAAGCCTGCATGGAAAGCATCGCCCTGTCCCGACTATCGGGGTATGAGGTGCCAGTCTCCGTCAATGTCTCACCGCGGCAATTCCAGCAGCGCGATCTCGTCGCAAATATTTCGCGGGTGCTGCAGCAAACGGGACTTAACCCCATGCTACTGGAGCTTGAAATTACCGAAGGTACGCTGGCCGACACCTCGCCCCAATTCATCAAGGTGCTGAATGACCTGAAAAGCCTGGGGATAAAGCTCGCTATCGATGACTTTGGAACAGGCTATTCCAGCCTGGGCTATCTCAAGCACTTCCCGATCGACAACCTCAAGATAGATCGCAGCTTCGTCATGGGGCTGGAAAGTGATACGGCGAACCAGGCGATTCTGAAAGCCATTGTGGCTTTGGGACACAACCTCGGCATTAACGTGGTAGCAGAAGGCGTGGAAACAGAACGCCAACGCGATTTTCTGCTCAGCATAGGCTGCGATGAAATGCAGGGTTTCCTGTTCAGCCAACCCTTGCCCTTTGACGAGGCGGGCAAGCTGCTACTGGAACAGTCCAAGCTTGTGTAGGCCTGGCAATGCCGTTATCATGCGTCAAATAGCACTTCAGGGACGATTATGGATTTTCAGACTGGCCAGATTTGCAAGGGTGAAATCTACGGCAAGCAGACATCCAGCAAATTCGTGATGTACAACGTGCTCAAGGTGAGCAAGAACAACATCACCTTGCAAAATATCGACAATCCTCTCAGCCTGTTCGAAACCACCACGCAAAAACTTCTTGCCGCCGGTTACATTCGCGTAAGCCAGACACCTTACGTCAATACCGAAAAAACCGGCAAAAAACGCAAGGCCATCAAGCAACCGGCGCGCTGCCCCTACACACTGGATTTTCTGGAAGAGCGGGCAGATTCAGAGCGGCCGCAGCCCATCATGCCGGATTTGTTCGGTAACCCCTGACCCTTGCACTTTCAGGCAAGGGGTTACGTTAAGCATCCCTTAAATGGACCCGGGCGGGCCACCCCAGAGATCGTGACCATCGGCATCCGTAATCTCGACTTCCACCAGGTCACCCGGATTCAAGCCTTCCGCATCGGCCAGATAAACCACGCCATCGATTTCCGGCGCATCGGATTTGGTACGGGCGATGGCTTCATCGCCATTGACCTCATCCACCAGCACAGTCTCCAGGCGCCCTACCCGGCACTGTAACTTCTCGGCACTGATGGCTTCCTGCACTTCCATAAAACGCGCCAGGCGTTCCTGTTTCACTTCCTCAGGTACGGCACCAGGCAAGGCATTTGCGGCAGCGCCATCCACGGCGGAGTAAGCAAAACAGCCGACTCGGTCTAGCTCGGCTTCCTGCAGGAAATCAAGCAGCATCTGGAAGTCTTCTTCCGTCTCGCCGGGGAAGCCGGTGATGAAGGTACTGCGAATGGTGATATCCGGGCAGATGTCACGCCAGGCCTTGATGCGGGCCAGATTGTTTTCACTGCTTGCCGGACGTTTCATCGCCTTGAGGATACGCGGACTGGCGTGCTGGAATGGCACATCCAGGTAAGGCAGGATCAAGCCATCGGCCATCAGCGGAATGATTTCATCGACATGCGGATAAGGGTAGACGTAATGCATGCGCACCCAAACGCCAAGATCGCCCAGGCCACGAGCCAGTTCAGTCATTCGCGTCTTGATCGGGCGACCATTCCAGAAGCCGGTTCGGTATTTGACATCGACCCCATAGGCGCTGGTATCTTGCGAAATCACCAGCAACTCCGACACGCCGGCATTCACCAGGTTTTCCGCTTCCTGCATCACTTCGCCGATGGGACGGCTGACCAAATCCCCGCGCATGGAAGGGATAATGCAGAAACTGCAGCGATGATTACAACCTTCCGATATTTTCAGGTAGGCATAATGTTTGGGCGTCAGGCGCACGCCTTGCGGCGGCACCAGGTCGGTGTAAGGGTCATGCGGCTTGGGCAGGTTGGCATGCACGGCCGTCATGACTTCTTCCAGCGCATGCGGGCCTGTGACAGCAAGCACGCTTGGGTGCGCGGTCTGTACCACATCCGCTTTGGCGCCCAGGCAGCCTGTGACAATGACTTTGCCATTTTCGGCCAGCGCTTCGCCAATCGCATCGAGTGACTCCTGAACGGCGCTGTCAATAAATCCGCAGGTATTGACGACGACCAGGTCGGAATCCTGATAGGAGCCGGAAATGCTGTAGCCCTCTGCGCGCAACTGGGTCAGGATGCGCTCGGAATCTGAAGATGCTTTGGGGCATCCCAGGGAAACAAAGCCTACTTTTGGAATGGATTGGTTCATACGTATATTCTCAATTAAAATCTGGGCACTCATATCACCTGAGTTTCTGAAAAGCCCTTATGTATATTGTTGCCATCGCCTGGCTGTACGTTACTGTACTGATGGCCGCCACCGAGCCCAGCGTGGTGGCTGGAATCCTGACCTTCGTGTTTTATGGCTTGCTGCCATGCGCTTTGCTGCTATGGTTATTTGGTACGCCACAGCGTCGACGTCGCAAACTGGCGCAGGAAAAAGCCGCCCTACTCCAGGAAAAACTTGGTAAGCCAGATAGAGGCAATACCCAGAATGATCAATAGCACCTGCTGCACCGTCGACTTGAGTTCAGTACGCTTGTGCAGGCCGGGAATCAAATCCGCCACGGCGACATAAATCATGCTGGCAGCCGCCAAACCAAGAATGTACGGTATCCAGCTTTGTACGGTTTGCAAGGCAAAGTAAGCTAGCAAACCGCCAGCCAACGTCGCCAGACTGGAAAGCAGATTCAGCAAAATGGCCTGACGTTTGGTATAGCCCGAATGCAGCAAAATCAGGAAATCCCCTACTTCTTGCGGAATCTCGTGGGCAATGATCGCCAGCGCAGTCACCATGCCCAGTTTCATATCCACCATAAAGGCAGCGGCAATCAATATGCCATCGACAAAATTATGGAAGGTATCACCTACCATGATCATCATGCCGCTACGACCATGGTCGTGTCCGTGATCATGCCCTGACGGCGCAGCTTCATGCCCGCTATGGGCCTCGCACTCATTGCCGTGGCAATGCCGCCATAGCACCAGCTTTTCCAGTATGAAAAATAGCAGGATGCCAAACAGCACGGTCATGGCCATCGATTCCACGCTGGAAGCTTCGTTCAGTGCGTGGGGCAATATTTCAAGGAATGCTGCGCCAAGCAGGGCTCCGATAGCATAGCTGACCAGCATGGGAATCCAGGCGGGACGAGCTTTAAGAACGAAAAGTGCAGCACACAGAATACTGAGTACGCCACCGGCCAGGTTGGTGAAAATGATGGCTGATAATGTCGACATAGGTGCGCATTATACGGGATAACCCCCTTGCTCACGATGAGGAAAATGGGATCAGGTACACAGGAAGCTTGATCTTTCAAATGATAATCATTATCATTAGTAAAAATACGATAACAGGGAAGCACTGCACGATGTCCACCACCACCTCCTCCGCCAAAAAATGCCTGCTGTCATTGTTTGACGATCTGCTCGCACATGATGGTTTCGGCAATATGAGCGTCGAAATGCGCATCCTGCGTCGCGGGCAAAAGGAGGTCATCATTGATTGCGGCAAGCAATATCGCTTCGTGGTCGACTTTCAGCCCAAAGCAATCGAAGCACTGCCGAGGGAAGAAACAAGCTCGCTAATGGAGTCCTGATTCATTTTTTCTTACCGGCCATGGTCGGTGTATGTATTCATCCGACGGTGTGGGACCGTGGATTTGTAATGTTGAGCCAATCGCCTAACAGCGCCTTCGAGAGGAAGGGTCAACGGCATATTCACGAGGACTATCATGACGTTATCTACAAAACTATCCGCACTTACCCTGGT
>DATMSO010000080.1:0-8987 GCA_035565335.1 Methylovorus sp. | reverse complement strand
GCCAAAGCGCGGGCGGCATAAGCACCACAATGAATGAATTGAAATACTGGAGAAATCAATGAGCAGGGTTAGAGATGATAAGAATCTTATCGTCGGACTGGATGTCGGCACATCGAAGATCGTCGCCATCGTGGCGGAGTTACAGCCGGATGGTGGACTGAAAGTCATTGGTCTCGGTCAGCATGCCTCACGCGGCTTGAAAAAAGGCGTGGTGGTCAATATCGACTCCACCGTACAGGCCATCCAGCGCGCACTGGAAGAAGCCGAACTGATGGCGGACTGCAAGATCAGCACCGTGTTTACCGGCATTGCAGGCAGTCATATCAAGAGCCTGAACTCGCATGGCATGGTCAAGATCAAGGATGCCGAAGTCACGCAGATGGATGTGGATCGCGTGATTGAAACGGCGCGGGCGATTGCCTTGCCGTCTGATCAGCAGATCCTGCATATCCTCACGCAGGAATTCATTATCGACGGCCAGGAAGATGTGCGCGAACCGCACGGCATGAGCGGCATGAAGCTGGAGGTGAAGGTGCATATCGTCACCGGCGCCGTGGCGGCTGCGCAGAACATCGTCAAATGCATCAAGCGCTGCGGCCTGGAAGTGACAGACCTGATTTTGCAACCGCTGGCTTCCAGCATGGCGGTACTGACTGAAGATGAAAAAGAACTGGGCGTGTGCCTGGTGGATATCGGTGGCGGCACGACCGATATTGCCGTGTTCAAGCAGGGCGCGATCCGGCACACCGCGGTGGTGCCGATTGCCGGTGACCAGATTACCAACGATGTGGCCGTGGCCTTCCGCACGCCCACGCAATCCGCCGAAGAAATCAAGATTAAGCATGGCTGCGCATTGCGCCAGCTGGCCGACCCGCGCGAGGTGGTGGAAGTGCCCGGCGTGGATAACCGCGACCCGCGTGAATTATCCGTGCAGACCCTGGCGGAAGTGATCGAGCCACGCGTCGTTGAACTGTATGAATTTGTGCTGGGCGAACTGCGTCGCAGCGGCATGGAAGAAATGATTGCCTCCGGCATCGTCATCACCGGCGGCTCCGCCATGATGCGCGGCATGGTGGAACTGGGTGAGGAAATTTTCCACATGCCGGTACGCCTGGGCATGCCGCGCTATGTCGGCGGCTTGTCGGAAGTGGTCGGCAATCCACGCTACGCCACCGGCGTGGGCCTGGTGTTGATGGGCAAGCAGCAGATCGAACGTCAGTTGCAAGGGCAAATGGAATCGACGTCCTTGAGCCAGATTTTCAGCAGGATGAAGAGCTGGTTCCAGGGCAATTTTTAGGTGTAGCAAAGTAGCAGTGTCATCAGCAGTACGTGATTTAAGGCAGATTTTGTTAGGCAGACAACAAGGAGGATGTACAGATGTTTGAAATTATGGATAGAGATTCGCAAGAAGCGGTCATCAAGGTTATTGGTGTAGGTGGTTGCGGTGGCAATGCCGTTGCCCACATGATCGAAAAAGCTGTCGGCGGTGTGGAGTTCATCTGCGCCAATACCGACATGCAGGCATTGAAGAAAAGCAATGCCAAGACCGTGCTGCAGATTGGTACGGACATTACCAAAGGTCTGGGCGCAGGTGCCCGTCCTGAAATCGGCCGCGAAGCCGCGCTGGAAGATCGTGATCGCATCGCGGAAGTGATTGATGGTGCCGACATGCTGTTCATCGCCGCCGGTATGGGTGGCGGTACCGGTACCGGTGCTGCGCCTATCATCGCCGAAGTGGCCAAGGAAATGGGCATCCTGACCGTGGCCGTGGTGACCAAGCCATTTGCCTTTGAAGGCAAGCGTACAAAGGTGGCACAAGAAGGTCTGGAGGAACTTTCCAAGCATGTGGATTCTCTGATCATCATCCCGAACGAGAAGCTGATGCAGGTGCTGGGTGAAGATGTGCCTTTCCTCGAAGCCTTCCAGGCAGCCAACGACGTGTTGCATAACGCCGTTGCCGGTATTGCCGAAATCATCAATTGCCCGGGTCTGGTTAACGTCGACTTTGCCGACGTGCGTACCGTGATGTCGGAAATGGGCATGGCCATGATGGGTTCCGCTCTGGCGACTGGTCCAGACCGCGCTCGCATTGCGGCTGAGCAAGCGGTTGCTAGCCCCTTGCTGGAAGATGTAAACCTGGCAAATGCACGCGGCGTTCTGGTGAATATTACCGCCAGCACTTCCTTCAAGATGAAGGAATACTATGACGTTATGAACACCATCAAGGCGTTCACCGCAGAAGACGCGACCGTCATCGTAGGTAATGTGGTGGATGAAAGCATAGGCGATGGCTTGCGCGTGACCATGGTGGCAACCGGTCTGAACGGCATTGTAGGTCGCCGTCAGCAGAAGCCTGAATTGCGTGTGATGACCCAGGTGCGCGACGGCACCACCAACCAGCCCATGTTCGTGGGCGGTGGCGTGGTGGAAGACGAAAGTCCAGCCGTATTCACCAGTAACGGTCGCCGTGCCCAGGTTGAAGCCATGAAGCTGTCTGGCGTGGAGGAATACGATATTCCTGCATTCCTGCGCAAACAGGCTGACTAGCTACTAGCGCATCAACGTAAGCAGTGGTGATGGGACAGATCCGGTGTGGAATTGCCGGACATTGTTCCGCGTTGATGCAGGGGTAACCCCGAAAGTAAAAGTCAGTAAAACAGGCGGAAACCATGGGGTTGCCGCTTGAGGAAAGCTGCCGGCTATGGCGGCGCATGTGCTATGATGTTGAAATAATTGAGGTTAATGCCGCAGTGCTTGGTACTGCGGCCCAAGTGTTAACGGGTGGTATACCCAGGGTGTAAGAAATCATGTTGAAACAACGCACACTGAAAACCGTGATCCGCGCCACCGGCGTCGGTCTGCATACAGGCGACAAGGTCGAGATGACCTTGCGCCCGGCTGCGCCCGATACCGGAATTGTGTTCCGTCGTGTCGATCTGCCCGATACGGCGGCATTCAAGGTGCAACCTCAATTCGTTACCGATACCCGCTTGTGCTCAGCCTTGGAGCATGGCGGAAGTCGCGTAGCCACCGTCGAGCATTTGATGTCCGCTCTGGCCGGCCTTGGTGTAGATAATGTACAGGTGGACCTGACCGCCGGCGAAGTGCCCATCATGGATGGCAGCGCCGGTCCGTTTGTCTTCCTGTTGCAGCAGGCAGGAATAGTCGAGCAGCCTGCGCTCAAGAAATTCATACGTATCAAGAAAACAGTGGAAGTCCGTGACGGTGACAAATGGGTGCGGTTCGACCCTTATTTCGGCTTCAAGCTGGACTTCACCATTGATTTCAACCATCCGGTGTTTGAGCATAGCGGCAAGCGGGTGGTGATTGATTTTGCCGATAACTCCTATATCAAGGAGATCAGCCGTGCGCGTACCTTCGGCTTCATGCATGAAGTCGAGTATTTGCGTTCCAACGGCCTGGCGCGAGGTGGTAGTCTGGATAACGCCATTGTGCTGGATGAATACCGCGTGCTGAATAATGACGGCTTGCGTTACGACGATGAATTCGCCAAGCACAAGGTGCTAGATGCCATTGGCGACCTGTATGTCCTGGGTCATCCCGTGATTGGGGCTTATACCGCGTACAAATCTGGCCATGCCATGAACAATCAGCTGTTGCGCAATCTGCTGGCCGATCAGGAGGCATGGGAATATGCCACCTTCGAGCGTACCGAAGAAGCTCCCAGCGGTTTTCAGGCACCTATCGGCATGCCGCCGGTGCTGCAATACGCCTGAGCTTGAGTAAACCCTGATGCTGGTCTTGCGGCTTTTACTGGTCATCGGGGTGATCGCGGTGGCGGTTTCCATGGCGGTTTACCTGCTATCTGGCGATAAGCGCTATCTTCGTTTTTCCTGGCAGTTGATCAAGTTCACTGGCGTGCTGCTTTTTGTGGCGGCGGTCATCATGGCCATGGGCCGCATTATCCTGTTCTGATTTCCTTTTTTGATCCCCGCTCCGTGCTGCTTTAATGGCACGGAAAGGCGTGGCAAAACGTGTCCTATTCGTGCCCCATAGCCAGTAGCCCTGTGCTATGCTTTTCTCAGTAGTCATCGACACAGGCTTTACCCATGCAACAGTATCCCGCCGTTTTCCGTTTTGTTTTCATGCTCCTGGTATCCACGACAGCGTCTGCCCTTGCTGTGCCTGCAGCGCAGGCGGCAAGTAATGAAGAGCTGTTCAATGATGCCCGCATCGCCTACAAAAACCGGGATGACCTCAGTCTGGAGCGCGATCTGCAGCAGATGCAGGCACAAGATTACCTGCTGGCGCCTTATGCGGATTACTGGCTGATGCTGTTGCGGCTTAACCAGTCGGACAGCCAGACGGTGCGCACTTTCCTTTCCCAATATGCCGATATGCCATTTGCCGATCGCGTGCGGGCAGAGTGGCTGAAAGGCCTGGCCAAACGTCAGGAATGGTCGACTTTTTTTGAAGAGCTGCCTGCGTTAAAGCGCGATGATGCCGCCGTCAGTTGTTATGCCCTCGAAGGCCGTGCTATCCGAGGGGATAGCGAAGCCTTGAGCGAAGGCCGCACGCTGTGGCTGAGTACCGCCGAGCAGCCCGTGAATTGTCTTTCTCTGTATGACCGCATGCAGAAAAATGGTGCCTTGAGCAATGACCTGATCTGGGAAAAGTTTCGCCTGCTGATGGCGGATAACAAAGTCAGCCCGGCCAAACTGGTGGCGCAACGCATTCCGGGCATGGACGCAGCCGCGCTCAAGCAGTTGGACAAGACCTACCAGAATCCACAGCAGGCATTGGAAAAGAAAACGCTCAGCCTGAAAACCCGCTACGGGCGCGAGCTCAATCTCTATGCGCTGGACAGGCTGGCCCGCACTCAGCCTTTATATGCGCTGGATATGTGGCAAAAGCTGCAGGCTTCCTTTGAAACCTCCGAGCAGGATTACTTCTGGAGCCGTTTGGCTTTTCATGCGGCACGCCGGCATGATCCCGCGGCGCTTAGCTTTTATGATCGCGTTCCATCGGCGATTCTGGATAAAGAGCAGATGGCCTGGAAAGCCCGTGCTGCGCTGCGCGTCAGCGATTGGCCACGCTTATTGACGACCATTGCCGAAATGTCGACCACCCAGCAGCAGGAAGCCGCCTGGCGTTACTGGAAAGGCCGTGCGCTCAAGGAACAAAAACAGATTCCTGCTGCCAATGCCTTGCTGGTCCCCTTGTCGCGAGAGCGCAGCTATTATGGCTTGCTGGCGGAAGATGAGCTGGGCGATGTATTGAGCGCGATTCCTGCCAGCTACCGGCCGACATCAGCGGAAGTGGAGGCGGTGAGTGCGGTGCCCGGCATCCAGCGCGCGATGGAGCTGCAGCGCTATGACATGCGTTGGGAATCCCGCACCGAATGGGCGTCGGCTACCACCGGTTTTGATGACAAGCAGATGATTGCGGCGGCCGAACTGGCCGCGCGGCAGGAGTGGTACGACCTGGCGATTATCACCGCCGACAAGACCACCGCCATCCATGACTTCTCGCTGCGTTACCCCACGCCTTATCGCGAGATTGTCCGCGGTTTCGCCAAAGAGCAGGGGCTGGATGAGGCGTGGATTTACGGCCTTACCCGTCAGGAGAGCCGCTTCATGCACTATGCAAAATCCGGTGTGGGCGCTTCCGGTCTGATGCAGGTCATGCCGGCTACCGCCAAATGGATTGCCAAGCGCATGGGGCTGGATAATTACCAGAACACCATGATTCACCAGCTGGATACCAATGTGCAGCTGGGAACGTACTACATGCGCTACACGCTCGATTTAATGGGCGGACAATCCCTGATGGCAACGGCGGCCTATAATGCAGGGCCCGGACGTGCCCGGCGCTGGATGGCAGATCAACCGCTGGAGGGGGCGATTTATGCGGAAACCATTCCATTCAGCGAGACACGCAATTACGTGCAGAAGGTGATGGGCAATGCTTATTTTTATGCTCATCGCCTAGGCACTAAAATACTAAGCCTCAAGCAGCGGCTCGGCACAGTGGGCGGCGGCGGAGGGGTAATGACGACGGAAGAGGCAGAAAACTGAACATGAAAATAAAACAAATATGTGTACTGGGTGGTTCCGGCTTTGTCGGTAGCGCAATTGTTCACCGTTTGAGTGCAGCCGGTTATCTGGTTAAGGTGCTCACGCGTCGGCGCGAGGCCAGCAAGCACCTGATTCTGCTGCCGAATGTACAAGTGGTGGAATGCGATGTCATGGATGACCAGGCCTTGCGCACCCATTTGACCGGCTGTGATGGCGTCATCAACCTGATTGGTATCCTCCATGAGAGCAGCAAGGCTAGCTTTGAGGCCATGCATGCAGACTTGCCAAGCCGGCTGGTGCAATTGTGCGTGAAGCTGGACGTGTGCCGTCTGCTGCACATGAGCGCTTTGCAAGCGGCGCCAGATGCGCCCAGTGCCTATTTGCGTTCCAAGGCCAAAGGCGAAGCCGCCGTGCTGGCCAATGCCGATAGGCTGAATGTGACGATTTTCCGTCCGTCGGTGATTTTCGGGCGCAACGACAGTTTCCTGAATCTGTTTGCCAGCCTGGTCAAAATCATGCCGGTGATTGCACTGGCGAAGCCGCAAGCCCGCTTTCAGCCAGTATGGGTGGAAGATGTTGCCCAGGCATTTACCAATGCCATTGAAAATCCCGATACCTTTGGGCAAGTCTATGAACTTGGCGGCCCGCGCGTTTACACTATGAAGGAGCTGATCCAGTTTGTGGCGTTTGTGCTCGGCAAAAAGCGCATGGTGGTGGGCCTGAACGACAAGCTTTCTTACCTGCAAGCCTATGCGCTGGAAAAAATGCCCGTCAAACTGATGACGCGCGATAACCTCAGCTCCATGGAGGTCGACAGCGTGACCCGTGGGCCTTTTCCTGCCGTGCTGGCGGTGACGCCGACGGCGCTGGAAGCCGTGGTGCCTGAATACCTCACCAACGATACCCCGCGCAATGCCTATAACCGCTTTCGCGGTCTGGCTGGCCGGTAAGGCCTGATTCGCCATGCAATCCTTTGTCGTCGGCGGGGCCGTGCGCGATGCTTTGCTCGGTCTGCCGGTAAAGGATCAGGATCATGTCGTGGTTGGCAGCACGCCAGCCGAGATGGAGGCGGCGGGCTACCGCCGGGTCGGCAAGGATTTTCCGGTATTCCTGCATCCGCATACCCATGAAGAATATGCGCTGGCGCGTACCGAGCGCAAAACTGCCCTGGGTTACAAAGGCTTTGAGGTGCATGCCTCACCAGATGTCACGCTGGAAGAGGACCTGGCGCGACGTGACCTCACCATCAATGCCATCGCTCGCGCTGAAGATGGCAGCCTGATTGATCCTTATCACGGCAAGGCAGACCTGGAGGCGCGTATTCTGCGCCATGTCAGCCCGGCATTTGCCGAGGATCCCGTGCGCATCCTGCGCGCGGCACGATTCGCCGCGCGTTTTACCGAATTCACCCTGGCGCCGGAAACCCTGGCGCTGATGCAGCAGATGGTCTCCGCCGGCGAAGTGGATGCGCTGGTGCCCGAGCGTGTCTGGCAGGAGCTGGCCAAGGGACTGATGGAAGCCCGACCTTCGCGCATGTTCGAGATGCTGCGTACCTGTGGCGCGCTGCAGAAAATATTCCCTGAGCTTGATCGCCTGTGGGGCGTGCCGCAACCGGCACAGCACCATCCCGAAATCGATACCGGCGTGCATGTCATGATGGTGATTGATTATGCCGCCAGCCAGGGATACTCGTTGCCGGTACGCTTTGCTGCGCTGACGCATGATCTGGGCAAGGGCACCACGCCACCGGATATCTGGCCGCGCCATATCGGCCATGAGTTGCGCAGCGTGGATTTGCTCAAGGATGTGGTCAAGCGCCTGCGTGTGCCTAACGATTGCCGTGAGCTTGCCCAGCTGGTCGCCAAGTTTCATGGCAAGGTGCATCAGGTCAATGCCATGCGGCCTGATACCTTGCTGAATTTCCTGCAGGAACTGGATGCCCTGCGCCAGCCCGCGCGGTTTGATGATTTTCTCAAGGCCTGTGAGTGCGATTCGCGCGGCCGGACTGGTTTTGAGAACAAGGCCTTTCCTGAGGCACCCTTTCTCAAGCATCTGCTCAGTGCCGTGTTGCAAGTCGACGCTGGCGCCATTGCCCGACAGTTTTCCAATCCGGAAGACATCAAAAACGCGGTTTTTGCTGCCCGGCTGAATGCCCTGCAGCAAGTATTGGCTGCCAGCCACCACTGAAAATGTCACCTGCGGGTGACACTTCTTTTCTCTTTGCCCTGATAAAACCCGCAAGGCGGGCGGATTATGATCTCGCCCTGCATATTCCTGCCTCGCTGCAAGCCAATAAGCACGGCCTTTGGCGAGCAGATTGCATGAAGACTGTTGTGTATCAGGCATATATCTGGTGCATCTTAATGTGAGCGAGTGCAGTCGGTGGTGGGTTTGTGGGGATTGATTTGGTCAAATCGCTGCAATTGAGCGATTTTTGAGGATTTTTCCCCTGGTGGCGTAGTGTTTTTATAGTTGGCATGCGGTTTGCTTAAGTAACTGCAACTGTAACCTTAAGGAGCATGCACTATGAAACGAGCACTTGGTACTTCCTTGATTGCCGCCGTTCTCGGCCTGACACTCACGCAAAGTGCGCAAGCAATAGAGCAGCCCAAGACGCAGGCGGCAAATTTTGCTATGAGCGAGCCGCTGGCATTCAGCAATGATCCTGCCACCCTGGTGGCGCTGGTCGATACCGAACGTATGGATACGCAGCGTGCTGACCGATATTCCATGATGGGTACGCCCGACGCCAACATGTCGTTTGTCGCTTCGGTGACCCCGGAGCCATCATCAGAACTGGCCTTGCGCGCGGTACCTGAGCCAAAAGCGGTGATGTTGCTTACCGGCCTGGGCTTGCTGATGTTTGTCGGTTATCGACGTTCGCGCCTGTAATCCTAGCCATGGCGAGCGCCCTTGTCGGCGACAATAAAAAAGGCGGTCTGTGGACCG
>DATMSO010000079.1:0-3934 GCA_035565335.1 Methylovorus sp. | reverse complement strand
CCGTGACCGTCGTCAAAGAAAGCGTCAATTCCGTGCCTTGTGGATCGCGCGTATCAACGCCGGTGCACGTGAGTATGGTTTGACATACAGCCGTTTCATCAACGGTCTGAAGAAGTCTGCGATTGAAGTGGATCGCAAGGTGTTGGCCGATCTGGCTGTGTTCGACAAAGTGGCTTTTGCCAAGTTTGCCGAGCTGGCAAAATCGGGCCTTGCTGCCGCTTAAGTCCGGCAATTGAAAAAGGAGGCCTTGTGCCTCCTTTTTTATTGGGTGTTTCCCTCAGCCATTTCGATGTGCTTTCGGCATGGAATGCCGGCATCTGAATGCTGATGAAAATGCCCTGATTTTATTGATACATGCAAGTTAAGGTCTCAAGAATATATGACACAGCATCTTGATCACATCCTGAGCGAGGCACAAAGCGCTTTTGCTGCATGTGGCAATCTCAATGACCTGGAGCAGGCCAAGGCGCGTTTCCTCGGTAAAAGTGGTGCCCTGACCGAAGCCCTGAAAGGCCTGGGCAAGTTGTCCGCGGAAGAACGTCCGGCGGCGGGCGCTGCGATCAATGTTATCAAGCAGGGCGTGGAAGAAGCCCTGCGCGCGCGCCGCGATACCTTGTTGCTGGCGGAGCAGGAGCGCCAGCTTTCAAGCGAAGCGCTGGATGTCACCTTGCCTGCGCGTAGCAGCGATCGTGGCGGTGCCCATCCGGTATCGCTGACTATGACGCGCATCGAGCAGTTGTTTCATTCCATCGGCTTTGATGTTGCCGAGGGGCCGGAAATCGAGTCCGATTTCTATAACTTCACTGCACTGAATATTCCTGAAGATCACCCCGCACGTGCCATGCACGATACATTTTATGTGGATGAGCAGCATGTGCTGCGTACGCATACCTCGCCGGTGCAAGTTCACTACATGCAGAACAAGACACCGCCGCTGAAGATCATTGCGCCGGGCCGGGTTTATCGCGTGGATTCTGATGCAACACATTCCCCCATGTTCCATCAGGTAGAGGGCTTGTGGGTGGATGAAGACATCAGCTTTGCCAACCTCAAGGGGGTGGTGCAGGATTTCTTGCAGCGCTTCTTCGAGCGTGACGATCTGGAAGTGCGTTTCCGTCCTTCCTTTTTCCCGTTCACCGAGCCTTCCGCCGAGATGGATATGAGCTGGAATGGCGGCTGGCTGGAAATCGGCGGTTGCGGCATGGTGCACCCCGAAGTCTTCAAACATGTGGGCATCGATAGTGAAAAATATCGCGGCTTTGCCTTTGGCCTGGGCGTTGAACGCCTGACCATGCTCCGTTATGGCGTGAATGACCTGCGCCTGTTTTTCGAAAACGATCTTCGCTTCCTCAAGCAGTTTGGTTAACGATCATGCAATTCTCAGAAATCTGGTTACGCGAGTACGTCAATCCCGTCATTAGCAGTGAGCAACTTGGTCACGCATTGACCATGGCCGGCCTCGAGGTAGAGGCGATGGAGGCCGTGGCGCCCGCATTCAGCCATGTGGTGGTGGCCGAAGTATTAACGGCAGAGAAGCATCCTGATGCGGATCGTCTGCAAGTGTTGACGGTGGATGTCGGCTCAGGCACACCTTTGCAAATCGTTTGTGGTGCCAGCAACGCCCGTGTGGGCCTGAAAGCACCATGTGCCATGGTGGGCGCGGCTTTGCCGGGGTTCAATATCAAGCAGGCCAAGGTACGTGGCGTGGAATCCTTTGGCATGATGTGCTCCGCGAAAGAGCTGGGGCTTGCCGAGGAGAGCAGTGGTTTGCTGGAGCTGCCTGCTGATGCGGTCACCGGCTCCGATATTCGTGATTATCTGCAGCTCGACGATCAGCTGTTTACGCTGAAACTGACACCAAACCGCAGTGACTGCCTCAGTATCGTTGGGATTGCACGTGATGTAGCCGCGATCACCGGGGCAGCATTGCAGTCACCGGCGATTGAACAGGTAAAGGCCGTTGCCAGTTCGGATACCAGGGTTGTGGTGCGCGAGGCCGCGGCCTGCCCGTATTACAGCGGACGCAGCATACGTCGTGTCAACGCCGCAGCCGCCACTCCCGTGTGGATGCAGCGCCGTCTCGAGCGCAGTGGTATCCGCAGTATCAGTGCCATCGTGGACATCACCAATTATGTATTGCTGGAATCCGGCCAGCCCTTGCATGCCTTTGATGCGGCCAAATTGCAGGACGGGCTTGAAGTGCGTTACGCCGGACAGGGCGAGACGCTGGCATTGCTCAATCAGCAGCAAGCCACCCTGCAGCAGGATATGCTGGTGATTGCCGATGCGCAGGGCCCAGTCGCTTTAGCCGGCATCATGGGTGGGCAGGATTCGGCCGTTTCGCTCGACACGCAGGATATCTTCCTGGAGAGTGCCTATTTCATCCCCGGTGTGATCGCAGGCAAGGCGCGCCGCCTGGGCTTGTCCACCGATTCCTCGTATCGCTTTGAACGCGGCGTGGATTTTGGTCATACCCGTCACGCGCTGGAGCGTGCTACCGCCCTCATTCTTGAAATTTGCGGTGGCGAGCCTGGGGAAATCGTTGAAGTGCAAGGCACCTTGCCGGTGCGTAAGCCTGTGACATTGCGCTATGAGCGCCTGCTTTCCGTGCTTGGTATTCCGCTTGCGCGTGAAGAAGTGTCTGCGATCTTTGCCCGTCTGGGCTTCAAGACCAGCGAACTGGATGGCCGCTATGAGGTTACGCCGCCAAGCTATCGCTTTGACATCGAAATCGAGGAAGACCTGATTGAGGAAGTCGCCCGCCTGCATGGCTACGAACATATCCCCGCGATTGCGCCTCAGACCAGCCTGGCCATGCTGCCTGCTTCAGGCAGCGAGCTGAACCGCGCCTGGGTCCGCGATGCCATGGTGGCCGGTGGCTACCAGGAAATCGTCAGCTACAGTTTTGTTGACGAAAGCTGGGAGCGTGACTTGCTGGGCAATCCGGACGCGATCGTCCTGAAAAACCCGATTGCCAGCAATATGAGCGTGATGCGCAGCGGCTTGTGGGGCGGGCTCCTGCAGACCCTGGTCTACAATCTGAACCGCAAGCAGCCGCGTGCCAGATTGTTTGAAATCGGTTCCGCCTATCACAAGGTTGACTCTGGCTATGCTGAAACCATGCGCGTTTCAGGATTGGCCTATGGTCCAGCCCACCCTGAACAATGGGCGCAAGAAGAACGTGATGTGGATTTTTATGACGTCAAGGCGCAGGTGGATACGCTAACGCATGGGCGTGCTGTCTATCAGGCCGCGACCCATCCTGCCCTGCATCCCGGTCAGTCAGCCCGTATTGTGCTGGATGGCAAGGTGATCGGCTGGCTGGGCAAGTTGCATCCCAAGTGGCAACAGCATTACCAATTGCCACGCAGTACGGTGGTATTTGAGTGCGATCTTGCCCCCTTGCTTGCCGTGCAGGTGCCCCGCTATCAAGAGGTTGCCAAGTTCCCGCCGGTGCGACGCGATATTGCCGTGGTAGTCGATGAAACGACTCCGGTACAAGCCCTCCTGGATACCATGAATGAGGCAAAAAATGCCCTGGTTTCCGAGGTCGCATTGTTCGATATTTATCGCGGAAAAGGTGTTCCAGAAAGCAAAAAAAGCCTTGCATTTCTTGTGCTTATGCAAGATACTCAAAAAACTTTGACGGATGCGGAAGCAGATGCCGTCATGAGTAATCTGCTAGCATTACTCAAGACCAAACATGGTGCGGAATTAAGAAATTAGAACGCCAATAGGGCGCCAATTTTAATAAAATGCGTCGCGATGGTGCGAAAGTTAAGAAAAGTAGTTGGGAGATTTGCATGACATTAACCAAAGCCGATCTGGCTGATTTGCTCTTTGAACAGGTTGGGCTGAACAAACGTGAGGCCAAAGATATGGTCGAAGCGTTTTTTGAAGAAATACGTACGGCTTTGGAATCAGGAGACAGTGT
>DATMSO010000078.1:0-10229 GCA_035565335.1 Methylovorus sp. | reverse complement strand
TCGCAAGCCATTACTTGATACGGCTCAACAGTTCAGGGATCTTGACACCCACTTCTGGCACACCACCAAAGCCTGTACCTGGCTTAAGTGATTTCCAGTGTTCAACCACGGCAGCGTATTCGCTGGCTGGCAGAGGAACGTACTTCACTTCCTTGGTCAGCGCAGCGGCATTGGCCAGGTAGAAGTTAATGAATTCCTTCACTTCAGGCTTGAATGCGCCAGCGGTTGCGTTCACGTAAATGAACAGTGGGCGGGACAAAGGCTGGTAAGTGCCATTCATCACAGTTTCAGGGGATGGGCTAACAGCAGGTGCGCCAGTCTTGGCAACGATAGGCACCGCGCGCAGCTTGTCGCGGTTTTCGTCAAAGTAGGCATAACCAAAGTAACCCAGACCGCCGATGTCGCTGGATACACCTTGTACCAGGACGTTGTCATCTTCAGAAGCAGTAAAGTCACCGCGGCTGGACTTGGCCTTGCCAACTACAGCTTCAGTAAAGTAGTCGAACGTACCCGAATCAGCACCTGGGCCGAACAGCTTCAGGGGCTTGTCTGGCCATGTGGCATTCACTTGCTTCCAGGTCTTGACGCTACCCTGTGCAGCAGGTGCCCACATCTTGTTCAGCTCTTCCACGGTCATGCTCTTGATCCAGTCGTTCTTTGGATTCACGACCACGGTCAATGCGTCATATGCAACAGGCAGTTCGATGTACTGAATGCCGGCTTCCTTACAGGCGTCCATTTCCTTTTTCAGGATAGGGCGGGAAGCTTCGGAGATATCGGTTTCGCCACGGCAGAATTTCTTGAAACCGCCGCCAGTACCGGAAATGCCCACGGTTACCTTGATGGCGTTTTTCTTGGCTTTCTGGAATTCTTCAGCAACCGCTTCGGTAATCGGATAAACCGTGCTGGAGCCGTCGATCTTGACGATCTTGTCAGCGGCGTGCGCAGTGGGGATAGCGAACAGAGATGCGACAACGGCCGCCAAACCCATGCTTTGTACAAACTTCGATTGCATATAACCTCCATGGTGTGAATAAAATCCGCACGCAGACATCAGTTTCCGAGAGCGGGGTACATAACTTGGGAGCACTTTAAAGGCTCTATGTTACAAGTTTGTGACAATGATGACGAAAGCTAAATTTAGTCGCTGAAAATGAGCGCACGGGCTTTGATGTATAATCGCGTTTTTATTAGGTTTTATGGTAATGGAAGCAGAACAACTCAATCTGATCGCCCACCGCCTGGCTGATCTTTCTGAACGTAATCATGCCCTTCGGGGGTATCTTTGACTTCGAGACCAAGCAGCAACGCCTGGAAGAAGTATCACAATTGCTGGAAGATCCCAGCATCTGGAACGATAACGAACGTTCGCAAAAATTAGGTAAGGAACGCCGCGAGCTGGAGTTCGTGGTCAAGTCGCTGACAGATGTGGATAACAGCCTGCGCGACAGCACCGAGCTGTTTGAAATGGCGCGCGAAGAAAATGATGATGCTACGCTGCTCGGTATTGACGACGACAGCAAAGCACTCGAAAAGCAGGTGGAGGAAATGGAATTCCGCCGCATGTTTGCCAACCCGATGGACGGCAATAACTGCTTTATCGATATCCAATCCGGCTCAGGCGGTACGGAAGCGCAGGATTGGGCTTCCATGCTGCTACGCATGTATTTGCGCTATTGCGAGCGTCGCGGTTTCAAGGTGGAAGTGTTGGAAGAATCAGAAGGGGATGTGGCGGGCCTGAAGAGCGCCTCGCTGAAAATCTCCGGCGATTATGCCTATGGTTATCTGCGTACCGAGAGCGGTGTGCATCGCCTGGTGCGCAAGTCACCGTTTGATTCGGGCAATCGCCGCCATACTTCATTTGCCAGCGTGTCAGTGTTTCCTGAAGTGGATGATTCGATTGAAGTGGAGATCAACCCGGCGGATCTGCGGATTGATACCTATCGTGCCTCGGGTGCAGGTGGTCAGCATATTAACAAGACAGACTCCGCCGTGCGTATTACCCACTTGCCTACCAACACCGTGGTGCAGTGCCAGAATGACCGTTCGCAGCATCGCAACAAGGCGGAAGCCATGAATATGCTGAAAGCCCAGCTCTACCAACTGGAGCTGAACAAGCGCAACCAGGAAAAGCAGGCCCTGGAAGATGCCAAGACCGATATTGGCTGGGGGCATCAGATCCGCAGTTACGTGCTGGATCAGTCGCGCATCAAGGATTTGCGCACCAATGTGGAAATCGGCAATACCCAGGGCGTGCTGGATGGCGATCTGGATCCATTCATCTCAGAAAGTTTAAAGCAGGGAGTGTAGTAAGTGAGCGAAGCACAACAGCCAATTGAGGCGACACAACAAGACGAAAATCATGTGATTGCCGAGCGCCGGGAAAAGCTGAAAGCGATCCGGGCTCAGGGTGTGGCTTTCCCCAATGATTTCAAGCCCGAGCATGTGGCGGCTGAGCTGCATGCCCAGTATGGTGAGCAGGATAATGAAGCGCTGGAGCCCGCCAATGTGCAGGTCAGTGTGGCCGGTCGCATGATGCTGAAACGAGTAATGGGCAAGGCCAGTTTTGCCACCTTGCAGGACAAGAGCGGTCGTATCCAGCTGTTTATCTCTAAGGAAAACATAGGCGAAGAGCTGTACGACGCCTTCAAGAAATGGGATATGGGCGATATCCTGGCCGCGCGTGGCGTGGTGTTCAAAACCAAAACCGGCGAATTGTCGGTCAAGGTCAATGAACTACGTCTGCTGACGAAGTCATTGCGTCCGCTGCCTGAGAAATTCCATGGCCTCTCCGATCAGGAGACCAAATACCGTCAACGTTACGTTGACCTGATTGTGTCGGACGATACCCGCCAGACCTTTATTGCCCGCAGCAAGATTGTGGCGGCCATTCGCAGCTTCATGCTGGGCAATGAATTTCTGGAAGTGGAAACGCCCATGTTGCACCCCATTCCCGGTGGTGCATCGGCCAAGCCTTTTATTACCCACCACAATGCGCTGGACATGCAGATGTACATGCGTATTGCCCCTGAGCTTTACCTCAAGCGTCTGATTGTGGGTGGTTTTGAGCGCGTGTTCGAGATCAACCGCAACTTCCGCAATGAAGGCGTCAGTGTGCGGCATAACCCGGAATTCACCATGATGGAATTCTACGCGGCGTATACCGATTACAAATGGCTGATGGATTTCACCGAAAACTGCATTCGCGCGGCTGCTATCGCCGCACGCGGCACGGCCGTGCTGGAATACCAGGGCCGCACGCTTGATCTTAGCCAGCCTTTCCAGCGCCTGACCATCGTCGGCGCCATCCAGAAATATGCACCGGGCTATACCCTGGAGCAGTTGACTGATGCTGCCTTCCTGCGCACCGAGCTGAAGAAATTTGGCGTGGAGGCCTTTGCCCATGCAGGTTTGGGTGCATTGCAACTGGCCTTGTTTGAAGAAACCGCCGAAAGCCAGTTGTGGGAGCCTACTTATATTATTGATTATCCCGTTGAAGTCTCGCCGCTGGCGCGCGCATCGGACAGCAACCCCGAGATCACCGAGCGTTTTGAGCTGTTTGTGACCGGTCGTGAGATTGCCAATGGCTTCTCCGAGCTTAACGATGCTGAAGACCAGGCGGCGCGTTTCCATGCCCAGGTCGCCGCTAAGGAAGCGGGTGATGATGAAGCCATGTATTACGATGCCGATTTCATCCGTGCTCTGGAATACGGTATGCCACCAACGGGTGGTTGCGGTATCGGCATTGACCGCTTGGTCATGCTGCTAACCGATAGCCCCAGTATCCGCGATGTGATTTTGTTCCCGCATATGCGGCCAGAGGCCTGATCGCGAGGGTTTTGCCCTGCTGTGTGTGTTGCAGCAGGGCGACATGATTTACCCTTTAAAAACAGATATTTATTTTTTTAGCAATTGATGAGCGTCTCCTGAGGGAGACGTTTTTTTTTGTATTCACCCGCTATTCTTGAAAATCTAACAACAAATTTTTATAACTATATGATTCTATGCTGTTTGTTTGGTCCGGCATGGTCATTGCTCTAACTGCTCTGGTAAATGTGATGTCTGCATTTCGACATTTTTTACCATCATCAAAGAGGATTACCCATGTTAAACAAGCAAGGTCTTTTCAATCGAGGTGCACAGCCTTCTACCACGCCATCTTCCCCATCTTCCTCTACGCCCGGCAGCCGCCCCGCGGGCTCTCCCGTCTCTACGCATGCCACTACCACAACCAGCGCGCCTTATCCTGCCGCATCATCTCCCGTCGCCGCGTCTCCTGCCGCTTCGGATAGTAAGACAGAAGCACAACACTCCGAGATTTCTGGTAGCCGTTTGATTGTCGGGCCAGACGTTAAACTGAAAGGCGCTGAAATTCAGGATTGCGATACCCTCGTGGTGGAAGGCCGGGTAGAAGCCACCATGGATAGTCGCGTCATTCAGATTGCCGAAGCTGGCGAATTTTCCGGCAAGGTGGGTATTGATGTCGCTGAGATATACGGCAAGTTTGAAGGTGAGCTGACTGCCCGCAGTCAATTGATCATTCACGCCAGTGGCCGGGTCAGCGGCAAGATCCGTTACGGTAAGATTTTTATTGAAGAAGGCGGCGAGTTGTCCGGCGACATTGCCTCTATATCGACTGAAAGTACCACCAATAAAGCCAGCCCGCTGCGCGCTGCCAGTGCAGGTCACGCCTGATCCATAGCTTCATTCTTTTCCCCTAGTGGGAGCCATCTTATCGTCACGTATGGGTTGTTGTATTTTTACAACGCCTGCGTGACGAATTCATGATTCGTCATCAATCTGTCACATTGCAACTTCAGAATCGCTTCCGTGTTGAAACTCAACAAAACGAATTTACAGTTTTTTAACCGGGAGCAATCTAATGAAAAGTATCAAGCTGCGCGGCGTCTGTGCTGCAGTTTCAGGGGCACTACTGTTCGGTTTTGGCGCGAATGCCATGGCCGATTCCACTGTTGACATCGTCAATGCTCTGGTGAGCAAGGGCGTGTTGACCGAAGAAGAAGGCAACCTGCTGACCAAGGGCCGCGAAGGCGAAAAGCTCGGTCAGGAAAAAGCCATGAAGACAGCTGGCAAGATCAAGATTTCCGATGTGATCGATAGTGCCACTGTGTACGGTGATGTTCGTGCACGTTACGAATTCCGTAATGGTGAAGATACTGCGAGTAACGGCGAAGATCGTACACGTGGTCGTTACAAGATGCTTCTGGGCGTTAAGACCGAAGCTGGTGACTTCTACTCTGACCTGGCCTTGTCCATGGGTTCGGGCGGTCGTTCTGACAATGCTACCTTCGGTTCTGGCAATAACGGTGCGAATGGCAAGGAAAGCGTATACGTCAAGCGCGCCATGCTGGGCTGGAAAGCCACTGACTGGTTGAAGATTGAAGCCGGCCGTGTTGCCAATCCGCTGTATACCACTTCCATGGTATGGGATGCCGACCTGACATTTGAAGGTCTGGTTGAAAAGATTGACTACAAGTGGGGCAACGTCAACGTCTTCGGTAATTTCGCACAATCGCAATACCGTGGCGATCGCCAGGATTTCTACAACATCGATACTGCCTCCGAGCGTAAAACCAACACGCTGCTTGCTTTCCAGGGTGGTGCCAAGTTTGATATTACCGATACGGTATCTGCCAAAGCTGCGATGACGTTTACCACCTACACCAGTGACAATGGCACCGGCACCGCTGCATTCGTACCAGGTCTGGGCACCACCACAGGTGTTGGTAGCTCCCTGGGTACCAACCTCACTTCTACCAACGATATTCGCACCATTGAAATCCCTGCAGAAGTGGGCTTCAAGCTGGCAAACAACATGAAGCTGAACGTGTTCGGCGACTACGTTGTTAACCTGGACGGTGATGACCGCTACAAGGCTGCTGTGGCTACCGCTGCAGCTGGTGCGACTCGTAATGCCATCAATGCTGCTGGTAACGATGACAAAGCCTGGTTGGTTGGCGTGGGCTTGGAGCAAAAGCAGGACAAGAACCCCAAGAAGGGTGACTGGTCTGCCAAGCTCTGGTACCAGGACGTGGGTGTTTACGCGCTTGATCCTAACGCCGTTGACTCCGACTTCATGGACTCCAAGGTTAACTTGAAGGGTGTTGTGTTCAAGGGTGAATACCTGATGCGTGACAACGTATTCCTGAACCTGGCTGCTGGTCATGCTACTCGCAAGAATGATCGTCTGGCTGCCACAGGCGCAGGTGACATTCCTCTGAATCTGGACAGCTACAACCTGTACCAACTGGACGTTACTTACAAGTTCTAACTTGATGAGTGATGCGCATGCTGCCAATGCGGCATGCCTTTCCTGAAAAACCCGCCATGCACATGGCGGGTTTTTTTATGCTGAGAGCAAAGAGGGTTGTCTGTGTTTTGGACCGCCTGGACCACGTCGAACGAAGGAGTGGCGGGATGTTAAAACCCCTTTTAGTAATAGGCTTTTTGCCGTTTGTTGTGTACGATTACATAAAAATTAATATTATAAATCAGGGAAATGTACACCAGTCTCAATGCCCGTCAGCGGCCGCTGTCTCTCCGCAATATCGTAAAACTCAGTATCATTGTTCTCGTTTATTGTTTGCTCGGCAGTCTTAATCTTTGGATTCCCATTCCGGATGCCTGGGCGACCTTGATCAGCCCGACAGCCGGGTTCTCGCTGGCAATTCTGCTGGTGTTTGGTTACCGCGCATGGCCTGCGATTTTTATCGGTTCGCTGTTCGTCCATTTGAACTCCACCGCCTATTACGTTGCTGCCACCATGGCAGTAGGCGATACCCTGGAAACGCTGCTGGCCTGCTACCTGCTCAAACAGGTGGCCCGTTTTGATCCGGCCTTGATACGCTTGCGTGATTTTCTTACGCTGGTATTTTTTGCCGTGGGTATCAGCCCGTTGGTGAGCGCATTGGTGAATGTGCTGATGTTGGTGATTGTCGGTGCTGACGCCACCATGCTTGCCAGCAGCTTCACCAACTCCTGGCTGGAGGATGCCTTCAGTTATCTGCTCTTTACCCCGGCTGTGCTGGCGTTTTATTACTATGAGCCGGTGCGCTGGACTTGGGCACGCGTCGGCGAGGCGTTGGTGCTGTCAAGTCTGGTGGTGTTCAGCTGTCTCTTGACCATGCTGGGTGCCATGGATAAATCCTTTTCGCTATTGATGCAGCCGCAGGCGTTCATGCTGTTTCCGCTCATCATGTGGGCGGCATTGCGCTTTCATCAGCGCGGTGCGGCGCTCAGCGTGGTGTTCGTTGCCATGACGGCCCTGTGGGGCGGGGCGCACGGTCTGGGCACATTTGCGCAGGATTTTGCCCAGGCCAATCTGCTGGATTACTGGATGTATGTGCTGGTCCTTTCGTCCACGGGCGTTGCCTTGTCTGGCTTGAATGCGGGACGTATCCGTTCCGAGGCCAGGTTGAAGGAGCAGCTTGATACTTACGATGCCTTGCTGCATGCGCAGGCCGATGTCAATGAAGGCGTTGCCATCATTCATCATGGCAAGATTGTGTATGGCAATGATGCCTTGTGGCGTATTGGTGGTTATAGCCCTGGCGACATTCCCTTAGGCTCGGATTTTTTCAGCCTGATCCATCCGTCTGACCGCAAGCGAGTGGGTGAGATTTATCAGCAACGCCTGCAGGATATGGACGTGCCGACACGTTATGAGGCGCTGGGCCTGGGGAAAAGTGGCCGCGCCATTCATATCGAGATTGCTGCCGCGCAGTACCGCGAAGACAGCCAGCGCATCGTGACGCTGATCATCGATATCAGCAGCCGCAAAAAAGCCGAAGCCGAACTCGCAAAAAGCCAGCAGGATTACCGCGAGCTGGTGGAGTCGGTGCAGGCCATTGTGTGGCGGGCAATCCCGGGCGGCAAATTTACCTTCGTCAGTAAAGAGGCAGAAGCGCTGCTCGGCTATCCACTGGCACAGTGGACCACAGACCCCAATTTCTGGGCTGACAAAATTCACCCGGATGACAGAGACTGGGTAGTGGAATATTGCCGCACAGAGTCACTCAAGCTGCAAAGTTTTGATTTTGATTACCGCATGATCGCGGCCGATGGCCGGGTGGTGTGGATGAAAGACATCGTCAAGGTCATTCCCAATATGTCCAATAGCCGCCCTGCCGAATTGGTGGGCGTGATGCTCGATATTACCGCCAGCAAGGCGGCTGAATCGGATCTGCGGCTGGCGCGCCAGGTGTTCGATAACACGGCCGAAGGCATTGTGATTACCGACCCTGCCTTCCGTGTGCTCGAAGTCAATCAGGCTTACCAGCAGATCACCGGCTATGAGAAAGACGAGATTATCGGCAAGCTGCCTTCGGTAATGGAGGCCAAGCTGCATGAGGCTGCGTATTACGAAGGCATCTGGCAGACCCTGCGGCGCGAAGGCCAGTGGGTAGGGGAGATCTGGAACCGGCGCAAATCCGGCGAAAGCTATCCGGAATGGCTTTCTATCAGTCAGGTGGCCGATGCCAAAGGCAGTGTGCAGAATTATGTCGCCGTCTTTACGGATATTACCCAACGCAAGCTCTCGGAAGAGCGGCTGCAGTTCCTGGCGAATCACGATGCCTTGACGCATCTGCCCAACCGCGCGCTACTGCAAGAGCGTATCGACCAGGCCCTGATCCGCGCGCAGCGCAACAAAACGGCGATAGCTGTGTTATTCATCGATCTTGACCGCTTTAAGATCATCAACGACACGCTGGGCCACCAGACCGGCGACATGCTGCTGCAAGAAGCGGCCAAGCGCCTCAGAGAGTGCCTGCGGGAGACGGATACCGTCGCACGGCAGGGCGGCGACGAGTTTGTGGTGCTGGTGGAAGACTGCGGCGATACCGACTACCTCAACACCATTGCCCGCAAGATCATGGCGACACTGGCACAGCCGTTTATCCTGGTCGGGCGCGAGCTCTTCATCAGCGCCAGTATCGGCATCAGTGTCTACCCCGATGACGGCCTGGATACCGCCAGTCTGCTCAAGCATGCGGATGCGGCCATGTACCGCGCCAAGGAATCCGGCAAGAATACGTTCCGCTTTTATGCTGCCGAGGCCAATACCAACAGCGTGGAATTATTGACCCTGGAAAACAACCTGCGGCGCGCGGTGGAGCGCAACGAATTTGTGCTGCATTACCAGCCCAAGGTGGATTTACGTTCGCAAAAAATCATCGGTGCCGAAGCCGTGGTGCGCTGGCAACATCCCGAACTAGGCATGCTATCGCCGCTGCAGTTTATTCCCCTGGCCGAAGAGACCGGTCTGATTATCGATATTGGCGCCTGGATCATGCGCGAATCCTGCCGCCAGGCGGTCGAGTGGCAACAACTCACCGGACAAAACGTGCGCGTTGCTGTCAATCTCTCCGCCCGCCAGTTCCGCGATGAAACCCTGCGCCAAACCATTGCCGATGCGCTGGCGGAGAGCGGCTTAACGCCCGACTGCCTGGAGCTCGAAATCACCGAAAGCATGATCATGCACAATGCCGAGCGGGCGAGAGAGGTGCTGCAACACTTCCATGATCTGGGCGCGCATGTGCTGATCGATGACTTTGGCACCGGCTACTCTTCGTTTGGTTATCTCAAGCACTTCCCGATCGATTCACTGAAGATAGACCGCTCGTTTGTGCGCGACATTCCCGATGATGTGGATGACATGGCGATTACCCAGGCCATTATTGCCATGGCGCACAGCCTGCAGATCAAGGTAGTGGCCGAAGGCGTCGAAACCCCGGAACAACTCGCCTTCCTGAAAAAACAGGGCTGCGACCAGATTCAGGGATTCCTGTTCAGCGAACCCCTGCATACCCATGATTTTGTCCGGATGCTGAAATTGCAGCCTATGCTCAGGCTACAGCTCGGTGAGGCGGTGGCCTGAGCATTTGGTGATAGGTTGGTGATAAGTGCGCAACCGTGTTACTTCGTGTCGGGGAGTTATGGTGCCAGAGGATTAGATATCCTGATTAAAGGGCGTTGCAAGCTTACTCAGCAACTTGAATATCCACAGCAACATCAAATGCGAGTATTAAGTCATACATTGCATCTGAAAGATTAAGCATGGTTTCATGTGTCACTGTTTGCGGTTTTAATATGAAAGACATAACTGTTTTTTTGAAAATAAAACCTGTTTCTTCAATGATTAAATTTTGAACAGGCAGTTTGAATTTAACGTACTTATCAATTTTCTCTGAAAGACTTGGAATTTTTAG
>DATMSO010000077.1:0-32191 GCA_035565335.1 Methylovorus sp. | reverse complement strand
TTCCATGTTGTCATTTTCCTCAAACGTAATCAGGGTGCCGTCGCCTTCTTCTTCAAAGCTGGACAGCACGCGTAACTTGACCTTGTATTTGCCTGCAAACTCGACCGAGCGAATCTGCAATACCTTGGAGCCCTGGCTGGCAAGTTCCAGCATTTCTTCAAAGGTGATGGATTTGAGCCGGCGGGCTTCGGGCACCACGCGCGGGTCGGTGGTGTAGACGCCGTCTACATCGGTGTAAATCTGGCATTCGTCAGCCTTGAGCGCGGCGGCAATCGCCACGCCGGTAGTGTCAGAGCCGCCACGGCCCAGTGTGGTGATATTGCCTTGCTCATCCACGCCCTGGAAGCCAGCCACGACGACGACATAGCCTGCATTGAGGTCAGCGCGGATGCGCGACTCATCAATGTGCAGAATGCGTGCCTTGGTAAAGGCGCTGTCCGTGACAATGCGCACCTGGCTGCCGGTGTAACTCTTGGCTTTGATGCCGAGGTCCATGAGGGCCATGGCGGTGAGGCCGATGGTGACTTGCTCGCCGGTGGAGACCATCACATCCAGCTCGCGTGGGTCTGGTGTGGGCATGATTTCCTTGGCCAGGGCAATCAGGCGATTGGTTTCGCCCGACATGGCCGAAACCACCACCACGACCTGATGACCAAGCGCTTTGTAGCGGGCCACGCGGCTCGCCAGATTTTTGATGCGCTCGGGGTTGGCGACTGAAGTGCCGCCGTATTTTTGTACGATAAGTGCCATGTGTCTTGTAGCCTAATTAATTAAACTGCAGATGCGCGCCTTTGCTGACCAGGCCTGAGCCCGGTCAATATCGGAGCTTAATTCAACTTTTCTTTCACCCAGCTTTCAACGCTGCTGAGCGCCTGTGGCAATTTGCTGGCGTCAGTGCCGCCTGCCATTGCCATATCCGGCTTGCCGCCGCCTTTGCCGCCCACTTGCCCGGCGACAAAGTTGACCAGCTCGCCGGCTTTCACCTTGGTGATGAGATCAGCCGTGACGCCTGCTGCCAGGCTGACTTTGCCATCGTTGGCGCTTGCCAGCACGATGGCGGCGGATTTCAGCTTGTCTTTTAGCTTGTCCATGGTCTCGCGCAGGGTGTTGGCATCGGCGCCTTCCAGCGTAGCGGCCAGCACCTTGATGCCGCCAATATCAACTGCCTGGTTGACCAGATCATCACCCTGCGAAGAGGCTAGCTTGGACTTAAGCCGTGCCAATTCTTTTTCCAGGGTTCTGACGTTATCCATCAGCTGGCTCAGCTTAGCGGGCACTTCGCTGGCGGGCGCCTTGAGCTCGGCAGCGATTTGACCCAGCAAAGCCTGTTGTTGTTGCATGAGCTTGAGTGCATTTTCGCCGGTGGTAGCTTCCACACGGCGCACGCCGGCGGCTACACCGCTTTCGCCGGTGATCTTGAACAGGCCGATATCGCCGGTGCGGCTGACATGGGTGCCACCGCACAGCTCGCGCGAGCTGCCAATATCCAGTACGCGCACTTCATCACCATATTTTTCGCCGAACAGCATCATAGCGCCGGTTTTCTGCGCGTCTTCAATGCCCATCACGCGCGCCTGGGTGGCTTCATTGGCGAGGATTTCGGCATTGACGAGCGCTTCCACCTGGCGAATTTCTTCATCGGTCATGGGCGCAGTATGCACGAAGTCAAAACGGGTCTTTTCGCTATCCACCAGCGAGCCTTTTTGCTGCACATGGTCGCCCAGCACTTCGCGCAGGGCTTTGTGCATGAGGTGGGTGGCCGAGTGGTTGCGCATGGTAGCGGCGCGGGCGCGAGTATTGACGCGCGCTTTCAAGGTGTCGCCCTTGCTGATCTTGCCGGTGGTAACCACGCCATGGTGGCCGAACACACTGGCTTGCACTTTCAGCGTATCTTCTACGCTAAAGATGCCGTCGCTGGCACGCAGTTCGCCGCTATCGCCCACCTGGCCGCCGGATTCGGCGTAAAACGGTGTGTTATCCAGCACAACAACGCCGACTTCGCCTTCATGCAGGCTGTCGACAGCAGCGCCGTCCTTGTAAAGCGCCAGTACCATGGCCTCGCTTTCCAGTTTTTCGTAGCCGTGGAATTGCGTAGCCGCACCTTCGTATTCGAGGTTGGCAGACATCTTGAACTTGCCCGCTGCGCGTGCCTGTTCCTTCTGGCGCGCCATGGCGGCGTCAAAGGCGGCGGCGTCCACGGTCACATCGCGCTCGCGGCAGACATCGGCGGTGAGGTCCAGCGGAAAGCCGTAGGTGTCATGCAGCTTGAAGGCGGTTTCGCCATTGAAGGTCTTGCCACCCTTGGCAGCGATGTCGGCCAGTTCGGTCTCCAGAATCGCCATGCCGTTTTCGATGGTTTCGAAGAAGCGGTCTTCTTCCTGCTTCAGCGTGTCCATGATGCGGGTCTGGTTGCTCACCAGTTCCGGGTAGGCTTCGCCCATTTCGATGACGAGGTCTGGCACCAGCTTGTAGAAAAACGCAGCGCGCACGCCCAGCTTGTAACCATGGCGTATGGCGCGGCGGATGATGCGGCGCAGCACATACCCGCGGCCTTCGTTGCCGGGAATCACGCCATCGGCAATCAGGAAGCTGCAGGCACGGATGTGGTCGGCCAGCACTTTGAGCGATGGGCTTTCCAGATCGGTGGCTTTGGTTTCGCGGGCGGCGGCCTTGATCAATGCCTGGAACAGGTCGATTTCGTAATTGGCGTGCACGCCTTGCAACACGGCTGAAATACGCTCCAGCCCCATGCCAGTATCCACCGATGGCTTGGGCAGCGGATGCATGACGCCTTGTTCATCGCGGTTGAACTGCATGAACACGTTATTCCAGATTTCGATGAAGCGGTCGCCGTCTTCTTCCGGGCTGCCGGGAGGGCCGCCCCAGATATGCGCGCCGTGGTCGTAGAAAATTTCGGTACAGGGGCCGCAGGGGCCGGTATCGCCCATCATCCAGAAATTATCAGAGGCATAGCGTGCGCCCTTGTTATCGCCGATGCGGATAACCTTGTCGGCAGGCACGCCCATTTCCTTGGTCCAGATGTCGTAGGCTTCGTCGTCCTCGGCGTAGACCGTGACCAGCAGTTTTTCCTTGGGCAGCTTGTAGACTTCGGTCAGCAGTTCCCAGGCGTAGGCAATGGCATCGCGCTTGAAATAATCGCCAAAGCTGAAGTTGCCCAGCATCTCGAAGAAAGTATGGTGGCGAGCGGTGTAGCCGACGTTTTCCAGGTCATTGTGCTTGCCGCCTGCGCGTACGCACTTCTGGCTGCTGGCTGCGCGGGTGTAGGGGCGCTTGTCAAAACCCAGGAACACATCCTTGAACTGGTTCATGCCTGCATTGGTAAACAGCAGGGTAGGGTCGCCATGCGGTACCAATGAACTGGATGCGACGACCTGATGGCCCTTGGACGCGAAAAAGTCCAAAAACTGCTGACGTATTTCTTTGCTCTTCATGTTGTGCCTTATGCTTGGCAGCGCCTGGCGCTACCTGTCTTCACTGTCTGTTGTTTCGACGTTCTTACCCGCGTTTATCACTTGCTTGATCATGTCCATGCTGAAGCCCCGCCCCTGCATGAATCTGGCCTGCTTCGCCCATTCTTCACGACTGGACGGCGCTTGCGAGAATTTCTTACGATAAATCTGCAAGGCATGGCTTAACTCATCCTGCTTCACTTGCTGCATTGCCTCCGCAATCAGCGCGTCATTCACGCCTTTTTGCTTGAGCTCATGCGCAATGCGCAGGCTACCAAACTTCTGCTGCCGCGCATGCACCACCTGCTCGGTAAAGCGCTCCTCCGAGAGCCAGCCGCGTTGCCGGAAATCCTGCAGGAGTTGCTCGATATGTTCTTCGAGCTCCTCATCCGGGATGGCAGGCTGGGCTGGCGTATCGTCCTGCGCCAGCTCAACTGCATCTGAAAAATCTTCACCATTCTGCCGGGGAAAACGTTTGCTGGCGTGTGGCCGCGGTTTGCGCATCAGCTTGCGCTTCAGCTCCAGCGCCGTGTGCTCGCGCCTTGCCAGCAAGGCCAGCGCGCGCTCACGCAGCGCAGATAAGGCTTTACTCTTCGCCGTCGTCATCCGGTGCGACGGTCATGCCAGCATTGGCCAGGTTCGAATTGGCGCGGATTTTGGCGTCAATTTCGTTGGCGATGTCAGCATGCTCGCGCAGGTATTCGCGCGCATTGTCTTTGCCCTGACCAATCTTTTCGCCCTTGTAGCTGTACCAGGCGCCGGATTTTTCGACCAGTTTCAGATTGACGCCCATCTCGATGATTTCGCCTTCGCGTGAGATGCCTTCGCCATACAGAATATCGAACTCTGCTTGCTTGAATGGCGGGGCGACCTTGTTCTTGACCACTTTGACCCGGGTTTCGGAGCCAATGACTTCATCGCCCTTCTTGATCGCGCCAGTGCGGCGGATGTCCAGACGTACGGAGGCGTAAAACTTCAGCGCGTTGCCACCGGTGGTGGTTTCAGGATTACCAAACATCACGCCAATCTTCATGCGGATCTGGTTAATGAAGATGACAAGGGTGTTGGTGCGCTTGATATTGGCGGTCAGCTTGCGCAGGGCTTGCGACATCAGGCGAGCCTGCAAGCCCATGTGCGAGTCACCCATTTCGCCTTCGATTTCGGCTTTCGGGGTCAGTGCTGCCACCGAGTCAACCACGACGATGTCGACGGAGCCGGAGCGTACCAGCATGTCGGCGATTTCCAGCGCCTGTTCACCGGTGTCAGGTTGCGAGATCAGCAGATCGGAAACATTCACGCCGAGTTTTTGGGCGTATTGCGGATCAAGCGCATGTTCTGCATCGATAAAGGCTGCGGTGCCGCCCATTTTCTGCATTTGCGCGATCACGGAGAGTGTCAGCGTGGTTTTGCCGGAAGATTCCGGACCGTAGATTTCGATGATGCGGCCGCGAGGCAACCCGCCAATGCCCAGCGCGATGTCGAGGCCGAGCGAGCCGGTCGATACGGCTTGAATGTCGGCTGCAACATCCGTATCGCCCATGCGCATGATGGAGCCTTTGCCGAACTGCTTCTCGATTTGCGAGAGGGCGGCGGCGAGCGCTTTGCTTTTGTTTTCGTCCATGAATCTGCCTTTGTTGGTGTGCCTGATAAAGCCTGTAATTATTTCATAATTCAGTACTTAAGGTAAGCAAAGACACACAGTGCTGTCGCCTTTCGGCGCTCGGGTGCTCATGATAAATGACATGTATCACGACGGGCGAACCTCAGGCGTGGAAAGCGGTCATAGGATCACAACGACAGATATAAAAATATAAAGCGTTGAGTTTTAAAGCGGTAAACAGAATTCGGGGCAAAAACGTTGTAAGCATGACTTCCACAAAATGGAAGTGATGAGGAGAAAAACATGAAAACATTCAAACGCTTGCTGCTGGGCTTAGCCCTGACACTGGCCAGCATGGGTGCCGCCCAAGCCCACGATTCATTCAGTATTGGCCTCAACATTGGTGGGCCGGGTTATTACGGCCCTCCACCCGGCGCGTATTACGCACCGCCACCGGTGATTTATCGTGCGCCCCCCGTGGTTTACTATGGCGCACCGCCACCGGTTTACTACCGCCCGTATGAACCACGGGTTTACTACCGTGAATATTATGATGGGGGTGGCCGCTTCCACCACCATGATCGCGGCCGCCATGGTGGCTGGAGATAACCGCTGGAGAGCCCGGCAGACAAAAGCGGCAATATTGCGCTGATGTAAAAGCGCCACGATGTAAGAAAGCGATTGCTCATGGCAGTCGCTTTTTTTATGGCGGTAGCCAGGGAAAAGCCGAGCTCAGGCTTGCATGGGTTGTGTGAGCAGTTGCAGCAGGCCTTCAAACACAGCTTGCACGGCTTGCGCCCGAATTTGCTGGCGATTGCCACTGAAGTGGCGGGTGCTGCTGACAATATGTCCCGGCGTGGCCCAGGCAAAACATACGGTGCCTACCGGTTTGGCCTGGGTGCCGCCGCCGGGGCCGGCAATGCCGGTAATCGCGGCGGCGATATGGGCGCGCCCGCGATGCAGAGCGCCGTGGGCCATTTCAATCGCCGTCTGTTCGCTTACGGCGCCGTAGGTTTCCAGCGTCACCGGGTTAACGCCCAGCATGCTGATCTTGGCGGCGTTGCTGTAAGTGATGTGCGCACTTTCAAACCAGGCCGAGCTGCCCGGGATTTCCGTAATCAGGCTGGCCGCCATGCCGCCTGTGCACGATTCTGCCAGGGAGAGCAGCAAGCCTTGCGCTTGCAGGGTGTTGCCCAGGCTGCCTGTTAATTCCAGTAATTCAGTTTTATCCATAAGCCGCCTTGTAAAAAGGCAATGGCATACAGCGCCGCCAGCAAGTCATCCAGCATGACTCCCAGGCCGCCCTTGATATGACGATCGCTCAGGTTGATGGGAAAGGGTTTCCAGATATCGAACAGACGGAACAGCAGAAACGCCGCCAGCCAGGCTTGCCAGCTGAGCGGCGTGAATTCCAGCACCAGCATGAAAGCCACAATCTCATCCCAGACAATGCTGCCGTGATCAGACGCGCCGAGCGCCTTGCCCGCAATGCCGCAGATATAAATACCCAGCAGGAACATGCCGGCGAGAATGAGATAATGCAAAGGCTCGGCCAGTTGCATCAGGGCGATAAAGCAGGGGATGCCTACCAGCGTGCCCCATGTGCCGGGGGCCTTGCGTGGCAGGCCGCTGCCAAATCCCAGCGCCAGAAAATGCGCAGGGTGGCGTAGCAGAAAATGACGGTCTGGCCAGTGGATCAATCTGTGTTCCTGAATAACATGCATGGCTAACCATCATAGCGCATTCGTCTCGGGTACTGCCAACCTGATCAGCAGCGGGCGTCGCCCGTCTTCAGGCGGCCGGGCGTCTTCGCAAGGCGATCATTACCCCCATGAGCATCATCAGCCATGTGCTGAGTTCCGGCACCGGGCTGGTGGGTTTCAGCAGAAACAGCTGCGATTGCCCCAAGAGAGAATTGTTCATGATGCCCACTATCCAGCCGAGCTCATTGATGTCAGTGGCTTTGCTCAATACCCAGCCGCTCGCCAGAATGGCCGGGTCTACCAGAAGGTTAAGGTCCAATACCTGCCCGGCATGGAAAGAGACCGCGCGGTCATTCGAGTCGCCGACGGCGATGCCAGCTTCATTGATTTTATAGGCGTTGCTTATGCCGGATGCACCCAGAGTGCCAAGGTCCTGCATATTGCCGTTTTCCCACAGGGTAGCGTGCAGGCCGTCTTCGTACTCTGCCTGGCCGATCACTTGCCCGGCGTTATTGATGTCATTCGCGATACTCTGCCAATAAGCCACAATGTTGTTATCCACATCCGTGATCACTCGATTGTCCAGCAATTGCAAGCCAGAGGCTGACCATACTATCGCTTGGGCGGCGGTAATCTGTTCATGCGTAATGGCTTGGCCGACCGCATCCCCCACATCGTTAAGGCCCTGTAGTGTTGCTCTTTCATAATAGGTGCCAGGCCCTAATGTGAGCCCCCCTAGCAAGGGGTAGGCAAACTGCTGATTCTCGCCATACCCCACCCATTGGCCATGATCGTTGATGTCGGTCAGAGTGCTTCCCCGGGATACGCCATCGTCAATGCCGGTGGGGGTCGTGCCATTCCAGACGACGGCACCCATATACATACCCGTGGTCGTTGAAGAGCCTACTGTTTGCCCGAGATTATTAATACCAGTGACGTAGGAATATCCAGGTCCGGAGTCAATTGAGCCAATTGGAGCAAGGTAGCTCCAGTTGCCTGTCGCACTGCGAACCCCATTGCTGACGGCGATTTCGCCGACGTCATTGATATACGGACTGGCGGAAGGATTGCTTAAAGTGGAGTTGTAAATCGAGGTGAGGCTGTAGCTGGGCGCTGCATGCAGATTACCGACAAAAGCCAGCAGTCCAATCAGGCTTAGTGCAATTCCAGAAGTCACTTTCATGATAAGTCTCCCCGGATAACGCAAGAGACCGATCGTATGCCTGTCAGAAAATTCCGGGTATAGCCCTAACGTACTAATCTTGCCCTAAAAGAATATATCGAATGTAAGGTATTGATTTGTTATGTCAATAAGGTTGTGAGAAGTGATCAAACCCCGCTTTTTGGATATCCAGCCGCCTGTCGTCGGCATCGTAAACCTCTATCCCCGTCTGACTGCGCGTTTGACCAATCATGCCCATGCTCAGGCCCAGCTGCTTGCCTAGCGTGGCAATCTGTTCACGCCTGGCGGATGGCGCGGTAAAGCAGAGTTCGTAATCATCGCCGCCTGCCAGCACCATGGACTGTATGGCTGAGTCAGCTACATGTTGGCGCGTGATGGATGACAAGGGGATATCGTTAAAGCGGAGGTCGGCACCGAGGCCGGATGCTTGCAGGATATGGCCGAGATCAGCCAGCAGACCATCGGAAATATCAATCGCACTGTGGGCAATCTGGCGCAATGCCAGGCCGAGTGATGCGCGAGGCTGCGGTTGATGCAGCGCCCCGCTGCATTCGGCCAGCGCATCCTTGTCCAGCGGGTAACGCCCTTGCATGGCGGCCAGTGCTAATGCGGCTGTGCCCAGCGGGCCGGAGATCCAGATATCATCGCCGGGCTGCGCGCCGTCACGTGTCAGCGCCTGCTGCTGCGGTACCGTGCCCATGATTTGTACGCTGATCGTCAGGGGGCCGCGCGTGGTATCGCCACCGATCAGGGCTACACCGAACTGCGCTGCACACGCAAAAAAACCGCGGCTGAACTCGGCGAGCCAGGCTTCTTCGATCGTCGGCAAAGCGAGCGCCAGGGTGGCCCAGCGGGCTTCTGCGCCCATGGCCGCCATGTCCGAGATATTGACGGCGAGTGATTTCCAGCCAATGCCATAAGGCTCGGCGTCGGCAAAGAAATGGGTGCCAGCGACCAGCATATCGGCAGAAATGGCGAGCTGATGGCCGGGGGGTACCGAAATCAGGGCCGCATCATCGCCTATGCCGAGGTCGGTGTTGGGCTGGGCATGCGTAAAGTAACGGGCGATGAGATCGAATTCAGGCGTCATGCAGATGGGGTTCAGGCTTGCGGTTTGATGGCGGATTTGGGGCGGAACGCCTTGACGATAGCTTCTCTGGTTTCGATGTAAGGCGCGCCTATCAGGTCCAGGCAGTAGGGCACTGCGGCAAAAATCCCCGGCACGATGGTCTTGCCATCGGCGTCTTTCAGGCCTTCCAGCGTTTCCTGTATGGCTTTGGGCTGTCCGGGCAGGTTGATGATCAGGCTTTGCTTTCGGATGACCGCGACCTGGCGCGACAGGATGGCGGTGGGCACAAAATGCAGGCTGATTTGCCGCATTTGTTCGCCGAAGCCGGGCATTTCCTTGTCGGCCACGGCCAGCGTGGCCTCGGGCGTCACATCGCGCAATGCCGGGCCGGTGCCGCCTGTGGTCAGCACGAGGTCGCAGCCTTCATGATCCACCAGATCGCGCAATGTGTTTTCAATCTCGGCTTGCTCATCCGGAATCACGCGCGCCATGGCTTGCCAGGGTGTCAGCAGCACATTGTCCAGCCAGGCCTTGAGGCTAGGGATACCTTTGTCCTCATACACACCGGCGGAGGCGCGGTCGCTGACGGAAACTAATCCAACGGTAAGGAATTGTTCTGACATGGTGGTTGTCTACGCATTCGTAATAACAAAATCAAGAATGCCATTATCATAACATCAGCCGATGACCCCTCTCGGCTGATCACTCTCAGGAGAGTCGCCATGCATTACATCACGAGTCTGTTGCTAGCGGTTGCGCTGGTGGGCTGCGCCAGTCAGAAGCCCCAGCCGGTGCCGGTGGACAATAACCGGGCCAGCAATGGCAACCCCTATGCCGAGACCTATGTCAGCCATCCACAACCCGCCACCTTGCTGGCGCCCGATCCTGACGGCCCCAAACTCTATCTCGGCGATAAAAAAGAGGATGATTACAAACGCATGCTGGAGCAGGGCTATGACATGCTGGGCTACTCGAGTTTCGAGTCCGGCGATGTGGCGCCCGAGCTTGCCACGCAGCAGGCCCGGCAGGTGAAAGCCGATCTGGTGCTGGTGTATACCCAGCTCACGGGTAGCACGCCTGCCAGCGTAAAATTGCAGCAACTGCGTCAGCAGGCCGCCGCCCAGAAAGCTGCTACGCAAAAACCTGCCGTGGATGAGCCCAAGGTATCAGGCAATGCTAATGCTCCTGTGGATGAAGCCAAGCAGCGCTATCATTACTTTGCCTCCTATTGGGTAAAACTGGCCCCGCCATTGATCGGTGTGCATGTTAACGGCCCGGTGGCGGAAGGCGAGCCTGGCCTGCCCGTAGTGGCGGTGGTGAAACAGTCGCCTGCCGACAAGGCGGGGCTGGTGGATGGCGATGTGCTGACCCGTCTGGGCGAGGTCAATCTCGACAAGCCGGAAGCCTTGACCCGCGCTGCCAAGCAGTATGCGGGTAAAACCGTGGAGGTGGATTTCCGCCGTAGCGGTAGCGCCGGCAAAACCATGATTACCTTGAATCAGCGTTCGCAGTAATGTCACAGGTCCGGTACATGTGCATGTACCGGACCTTCTCCAAGTACTTTTCCGATTGGCAGGCGCGCTCGCGCATGCTTACAATTCAGCCAGGCCTATAACAAAAGCAAAAACCCATGATGGATAAAATCCTCCACGACTATGTGCAACATAAAAGCGAGCCGGTGCGTCTGCTGGCCGACCTCGTGGATCAAATACGTCCGGCACGGGGCGACCACCGCGACCATGCCGCCCATGCAATCCAGGCGCTATGCCATGTGCTGAATCGCGAACCAGCGCTGGCGCAGGCACTGCATGAAGCCGTGCTGGGTCTGCTGGGCGGGCGCCGGCCTGTTTCCTTGTATGTCGATGCCGGTATACAGCCCAGTAGCGGTTTCTTTACCGAAATGTTCCGTCGCGTGGGCCATAAGGTGTTGCCCGAAGCGGTTGATCCGCAATATGTGAAAGATGTTTTCGGGCAGATTTTTCGGCGCCGTCAGGATGAGGTGTGGGTGAGTGCCGTGCCGGATGAGGTGTGGCTGCAACTGCTGGAAGCCATGCGCTTTGAACAGGCGGACTCGCGACTGCTTGAAGCTTGTAAGCGTGGATTACTGGATGCCGTGCAGGTGCTTTCCTATCGGCTGTCTGCCTCGGGCCTGGAGCCTGAGCTGATCCGCAGCCATCCTGAGCTGGAAAACCATGCCTCGCCTTTCATCATCCAGAATGTGGAACTGGGCAATTTTCTGGAGGCGCCCGAAGATGACAGGAATGACATACGCCACATACTCGTCATGCTGGATCAATGCCGCGAAGTCATCGGCAAGATCCGGCGCAACAGCTCGCAAACCGGTACCAGCATACACCTGACTTTCTTGCTGCAGCGCATGACGCAGCAGATACGCCGCCTGGAAAGCCTGCTGCGCATTATTGCCAATCAGCGCGCAGGCGAAAGTGCCAGTCTTGAATTCGTGCACCTGCTGAAAGAGCTGGTTTCCGCCGAGTGTCACAAAAATGATGTGCGCAAGCACTGGCGCGAGAATATGGAGCTGCTGGCTTTGCGCGTTACCGAAAATGCCAGCCGCACCGGCGAGCATTACATCACCGCCAACCGCCGCGAGTATTACAGCCTGATGCGCTCCGCCATGGGCGCCGGCATTATCATCGCCTTTATGGCGATGCTGAAGATCATCACGGCGGGCAAGCATTATGCCCCGCTGACCGAGGCCATTCTATTCAGCCTCAATTACGGCCTGGGCTTTGTCATCATTCATATCTTGCATTTCACCGTGGCGACCAAGCAACCCGCGATGACGGCTGCCGCCATTGCCGCCAGTATTGATGCCAGCGATGGCAAAAGCCGGGAGATGGATAATCTGGTGAATATCATCGCGCAGACCATACGCAGTCAGACCATTGCCATTATCGGCAATGTGTCGCTTGCGGTGCCGGTGGCGATGCTCATTGGCTGGTCGATTTATACGCTCACCGGCCATCACTTCATTCCTCCTGAAAAAGCGCATAAGCTGCTGGCGGATATTCACCCCTGGCACAGCGGGGCGCTGATTTACGCCGGTGTTGCCGGGGTTTGCCTGTTCCTGTCCGGCCTGATTGCGGGGTATCACGACAATCTCGCCATTTACAACAAGATTCCGCAACGCCTGAAAGCGCTTGCCTGGCTGCGCATGCTGCTCGGCCCTGCGCGGCTGGAACGGGTGGCGAAATATGTGGAAAACAACCTGGGCGCGCTGGCGGGCAACTTCTACTTCGGTTGCCTGTTAGGCGGCATGTCAGGCTTGGGCGTGCTGCTGGGCTTGCCTATCGATATCCGCCACATTGCTTTTTCATCGGCGTTTGTTGGCTTCTCGTTCAGTGCCCTCGATTTCAATATCACCTGGCAGCTTGCCGTGATCGCTGCGGTGAGCGTGCTGCTCATCGGGATGGTGAACCTGCTGGTGAGTTTCAGCCTGGCGCTTTATGTGGCGATGAAATCGCGCAAGGTGAGCTTTGTGCAGTGGCGTCGTTTTTTAATCACCTTGCTCAGGCGGCTGAACCGCGAGCCCGGCAAGTTTTTCCTGCCACCGCCGCGTGGGGAGGCGCAGACGGACGCCAGTCATGGGCATTAAGGCCACATAAAAAAGCCCGCGAGTAAGCGGGCTTTTTTATTGAGCATGTTGAGGCGGCGAAACGTTCAATCTTCCGCTTCGTCCTCTGTCTCTTCTTCAGGCGCGGCGTTGGGCGCGGTCACCTCACGCAAGAGCTTGAACAGCTCGCGGCTGCTTTTCGGCGGCTTGTTGGCGGCAGCCTCACGGCGCGCATTACGTATCAGCGTGCGCAGTTGCTGAATATCCACTGCCGGAAAGTGAGCCATGAAATCCTGCAGGGCGGACTCTTCTTCAATCAGGCGGGTGCGCCAGCGCTCAAGCTGATGAAAATAGGCGGTTTCGGCGTTGTGCTTGCCTTCCCAGCGTTGCAGCTGGTCTAGTATGGGCGCGGTATCCACATTGCGCATCAGGCGGCCGATATATTGCATCTGGCGGCGGGTGGCACCATTCGCGGTAATGCGCTTGGCTTCACGTATCGCATCATTCAGCGCTTCTGGCAGGTCCAGCTTGGCCAGGCGCTCCTTGGGCAGGCCGACCAGGGTGACGCCCAGGTCCTGCAGTGCGTCCATGGCGGCCTTGCGCTTGGTCTTGCTCAGCGGGCTGTCTTCGATATCCGCCTCGGCGGCGTTGTTTGTCTCATTAGGTTTCATGCTGGGGTATGATAGCAGTTTTTCCTCAAGAGACTTAATGTGAGCGTAACCCACGTTGCCCCAACCACCGGATTCAGCCATACCCTGGATGACCTGCGCGACATGAGCGCGCGCGTATTGGCGCTGGCCAAGGCTGCGGGTGCCAGTGCGGCAGAAGCCGAAGTCAGCTTTGGTGTCGGGCAAAATGTGTCCGTGCGCATGGGCGAAACCGAAACCATTGAGTACAACCGCGATAAAGGCATGTCGGTGACCGTCTATTTTGGCCAGCAAAAAGGCCATGCCAGCACCTCGGACCTCAATCCGCAGGCCTTGCAAGATACGGTGGCCGCGGCATGCAATATTGCCCGCTATACTGCAAAAGACGAGTTTTGCGGCCTGGCCGATGCCGCCCTGATGGCGCGGGATGTGCCAGATCTGGATTTGCATCACCCCTGGAGCATATCGGTGGACGATGCCGTGCTCCTCGCGAAGGAGTGTGAAGATGCGGCTAGGTCGGTGGATGCGCGCATTACCAATTCCGAAGGCGCCTCTGTCTCCACCTATGAGGGTCTGTTTTCCTATGCCAATAGCCACGGCTTCTCTGGCGGCTACCTGAGTTCGCGTCACAGCATCAGCTGCTCGGTGATTGCCGAAGAAGCCGATGCCATGCAGCGCGATTACTGGTACAGCACCGCCCGTAGCGCGGATTGGCTGGACAGTCCGCGGAATATCGGCCTGCTGGCAGGCGAGCGCACCGTGCGGCGCCTGGGGTGCCGTCGTATCAAGACCGCGCAAGTGCCCGTGCTGTTTGATGCTTCGCTGGCTTCCGGTTTGATTTCCCATCTGGTGAGCGCCATCTCGGGCGGCAGTCTGTACCGCAAGTCCTCCTTCCTGCTCGATTCCCTAGGCAAGCCGGTGATGTCATCGATTGTGAATATCAGCGAGCAGCCTCATATTCCCGGCGCGCTTGCCAGTGCGCCGTTTGATAACGAAGGCGTGGCTACCACCTCACGCATGCTGGTTGAAAACGGCGAGCTGCAAGGTTATGTGCTTTCCAGTTATTCCGCCCGCAAGCTTGGCATGCAAACCACCGGCAATGCCGGCGGTAACCACAATCTGCTGGTCAGCCAGCAAGGCCGTCCAGCAGAAGACCTGAATGGCTTGCTGCGACAAATGGGTACCGGTTTGCTGGTCACTGAGCTCTTGGGCCACGGCATCAATATGGTGACCGGGGATTACTCGCGCGGTGCGGCTGGTTTCTGGGTGGAAAACGGCGTGATCGTACATCCGGTAGAAGAAATTACCATTGCCGGCAATCTGCGCGAAATGTTCATGCAGATCATCGCTATCGGCAATGATGTATTGGTGCAGGGTTCCAAGCAGGTCGGATCGATTCTGATTGAGCAGATGACCGTGGCAGGGGATTGATATCGATTGATTGACCGATGCTAGTCATGTGTTTGCTTCTCAGCGCATGATTGGCATCCGAGTGTTTAGTAACGTAACAGACACCGCACATAAACAAAAAGCCCGGCATGCCGGGCTTTTTGTTTGCTTGTCAGGTCAGGCCTGAATTACTTCTTGTCGCCATTCACGTTAGGCTGTGGCAGATCGTCGTCATCGTCGAAGTCAGTTGCGGTGACGTGATCGTTGATCTGGTTGGCACGACGTTGCAGGTAAGCATCACGCATGAAGGCGTATGGGTCCAGCGCTGCGTCGTCCAGCAGGTCGCTGGCAGGCAGGTATTGTGAGCGCTTGTCGACCAGGTTCAGCAGGCGGGCCTGATTGCGGGTGCGAGGGTTGTCCACATAGCTGATCGGATCGAATGCCATGGTATCGACTACCAGACCGCCAGTATCGCGCAGTGTGCTTGGGCCGAGGAAAGGCAGAACCAGGTAGGCACCATCGCCCACACCCCAGTAACCCAGGGTTTGGCCGAAGTCTTCCGGGTGGCGCTCAATGCCATCTTTGGACGCGACATCAATCAGACCGGCAATACCGAAGGTGCTGTTGATGACGAAGCGGCCAGCTTCGCTCATGGCGTTATCAATCTTGAACTGCAGCAGATTGTTGATCACCGACACAAAGGTGCCGAGGTTGTTGAAGAAGTTGCCTACACCAGAACGCACCGGGGATGGCACGACGGCCTTGTATGCCCCTGCGATTGGCTTGATCACCGCTTTGTCAGCGGTGTCATTGAATTTGTAAACGCCACGATTGAGGCCTTCGAGCGGGTCTTTGTTGGCTTGCGAGGCACAACCTGATAACAGGGAGACCAAGACGAGGCTGGCAATGACGGCATATGATTTGGTGCGCATGCGTTGTTCCAAACTGTATGATTGATATTATTGCGTTGGACGACCGGCCGGGGCCGGAAATCACATCGGACTTTAACCGACGACCTGTGCATTGTCCACTTTTTTGCGGTGCTCCACCAGCGATTCAGTTGCGAAAATCTGACACTAGTGACCAGAATGGTCAGTGAGCTTCACTAATGGCTGAGCTGGCGCACTCAGGGTATGCATAGTCTATAAGAGGAATCCTGTTACATGTCGCTGATGACCATACAACATTACCTGACCCGCACCCAGCAGCAGCATGCCGGATCAACCGGGGAATTAACCCTGATTCTTAACGATATTGTGACCACTTGCAAGCGCGTGGCGCAGGCGGTTAATCAGGGCGCGTTGCTGGGCAACATGGGCGATCTGGGTAGTCAGAATGTTCAGGGTGAAGTGCAGAAAGCCCTGGATGTGATTGCCAACACTATTTTTCTGGATAGCAATCAGGCCAGCGGTTTGCTGGCTGGTCTTGCCTCTGAAGAAATGGATGCGCCCTGCGCCATGCCCGAAAGTCGGCACGGCAAATACCTGCTGCTGTTTGATCCGCTGGATGGCTCATCCAATGTTAACGTCAACATTTCAGTCGGGTCTATTTTCTCGGTATTGCGCTGTCCGGCAGGCGTTACTCAACCACAGCTGGCGGACTTTTTGCAGCCTGGCGTGCAGCAGGTCTGCGCCGGGTATGCCTTGTATGGTTCTTCCACCATGCTGGTCATCACCACGGGGCAGGGCGTCGATGGGTTCACGCTGGATCAGGGCACTGGCGAATTCATGATGACGCATCCGCAAATGCGCATTCCGGCAGACAGTCGGGAATTTGCCATCAATATGTCCAACCAGCGGCACTGGACTCCGGGCATCAAGCGCTATGTGGACGAGTGTGTGCAAGGTGCGACCGGTCCGCGCGGCCAGGATTTTAATATGCGCTGGGTTGCCTCCATGGTGGCGGAGGTGCATCGCATCCTGTTGCGCGGGGGGATTTTCATGTATCCCGTGGACAATAAAAATGCCGCCCAGGGCGGCAGGTTGCGTCTTTTATATGAGGCTAACCCCATGGCGATGCTGGTGGAGCAAGCTGGCGGCCTCGCCAGCACTGGCCGCCAGCGTTTGCTGGAGGTGGTACCACAAGCCCTGCATCAGCGGGTATCGGTCATTCTGGGCTCGCGCCATGAGGTAGAGCGTGTACAGGATTATATTAGCGCCGAATAAGCAAGGCGGATGGCGGATGTTTAGTGTTCCGTCTCGTCGTCGTAATCATCCTCAACTTCCTCGTCATCTTCGTCGTCATCCAGCAGCGGCTGAATGTCGTCCAGATAAAGACCGCTGCCACCGTTATAGCTTTCGACTTCTTTATCGGTGAACTGCAGCACCTCGGTGGCGACGTGTTCCGAAAATACCTGTTCGATATTTTCAAACAGCTCCTCTACAAATTCGCTGAAGGTGGTATCGGTATCGTTAACTTCATACGCATTATCAAAGGCTTGCTGCACCAGCTCATTAAAACGGTCGGCAATGGCTTCAATGGCGGCTTGATTGTGTGACATAGAGACTCCTGTGGGTTTACGAACGTTGTCTGAATGACTATGGAAAGCGCGCTTTGTTCAGAAGCTTTTGACGCAGCCCATGCTAACATGGCCCATCCACCCGGCACAGGAGTTGTTGTGTGAGCGAAATACTCTCGGCTACCCCCCTTCATGCCACGCAAGTCAGGCGCAAAGTATTCATGACAGGCCTGTTAGGCGCATTGGCCGGCCTACTGTTCGGGCTGGATATCGGGGTGATTTCAGGCGCATTGCCCTTCATTGCACGCGAGTTTGAAGTGCCAGACCAGGTGCAGGAGTGGATCGTCAGTGCCATGATGTTCGGTGCCGCGTTTGGCGCACTGGCGGCGGGCTGGCTGTCCTATCGCCTGGGCCGCAAATACTCGCTGCTGCTGGGCGCATTGTTATTCGTGCTGGGCTCAGTGCTATGTGCCATCGCCTGGGGGCCCATCCCCTTGATTCTGGCGCGCGTGTTGCTGGGGCTGGCGGTGGGCATCGCCTCGTTTACCGCCCCCTTATACCTGTCCGAAATCGCGCCCGGCAAGGTGCGCGGCTCCATGATCTCGCTTTACCAGTTGATGATCACCCTCGGCATTCTGCTGGCTTTTCTCTCCAATACCTTCTTCAGTTACAGCGGCGCCTGGCGCTGGATGCTGGGGGTTATTGCCATCCCGGCCGTCATTCTCTTTTTCGGGGTTTTATTGTTGCCGCGCAGTCCGCGCTGGCTGATGCTGCGTGGACGCGAGGACCAGGCTCGGCGTGTCTTGCAGCGGTTGCGCGTGAACGATAGCGAAGTCGACAATGAGCTTGATGAAATCAGGCAACAACTCACGCAGAAACAGCAGGGCTGGTCCCTGTTTTTTGCTAATCGGCATGTGCGCCGCGCCGTGTATCTCGGCATGTTGTTGCAGATCATGCAGCAACTGACCGGCATGAATGTGGTGATGTATTACGCGCCGCGCATTTTTGATCTGGCCGGGTTTAATGATCCTGTGGCCCAGATGTGGGGCACGGTGATCGTCGGGTTGACCAATGTGCTGGCGACGTTTATTGCCATTGCGCTGGTGGACCGCTGGGGTCGCAAGCCCGTGCTCTATGTCGGCTTTCTGACAATGGGCCTGGGCATCGGCGTGCTGGGGCTGCTGATGCATCTGGGAATCGATAGTCAGGCGCAGCAGCTGGCCGCAGTGGCCATGCTGCTGATCTTCATCACCGGTTTTGCCATGTCCGCCGGGCCGCTGGTCTGGGTGTTATGTTCCGAGATTCAGCCGCTACGCGGCCGTGATTTTGGCATTGCCGTCTCCACCTTTACCAACTGGATAGCCAATATGGTGGTCGGTGCTACCTTCCTGACCATGTTGAATGTGCTGGGCAGTGCGCATACCTTCTGGTTCTACGCCGGGTGCAATCTGCTGTTTATTTTGCTAACCCTGCTCTTGGTGCCAGAAACACGCGGGGTTTCGCTGGAGCGCATCGAGCGCAACCTCTTCAGCGGCAAAGCCTTGCGCGCGCTGGGCGATTAAGCTTCAGGTGAAGGGCCGGGCGTGGCGTTTTTATAGAGTGCCAGTGCTTTTTCGCGCTGCACGCTATGCTCCACCACCGGCGCCGGATAATCTTTGCCGATGACCACCCCCAGGCTTTGCTGGCGCAAGGGCGGCATCAGCCACGGCGCATGAATTTCCTTTTCGTTGCAGGCGGTCAGTTCCGGTACATATTTGCGGATGAATCTGCCCTGGGCATCAAACTTTTCTGATTGCGTAACCGGGTTGAAAATGCGGAACCAGGGCTGGGCATCACAGCCCGTGGAGGCTGCCCACTGCCAGCCTCCATTATTCGCTGCCAGATCAAAATCAATCAGCTTTTCGGCAAAATAACGTTCCCCCCAGCGCCAGTCGATCAGCAGATCTTTCACCAGAAAGCTGGCCGCGACCATGCGCAGGCGATTGTGCATATAGCCAGTCTGGTTGAGCTGACGCATCGCCGCATCCACCAGTGGGTAACCGGTGCGGCCTTGGCACCAGGCCTCGAAAAGCGCTTGCTGATTGGGGAAGGCAAGCGCATCAAACTCCGCTTTGAAGGCGCGACCGGCAGCCACCTCTGGGTGGTGATGCAATACCTGAAAATAGAAATCGCGCCAGATCAGCTCGTTCAGCCAGGTTTCAGCGCCGGCATTGTGCTGCTGCCAGGCGGTGCGTGCCAGGTGGCGGATGGAGACCGTGCCAAAGCGCAAATGCACGGAAAGATACGAGGGACCTTTGATGGCAGGAAAGTCCCGCGCGTCCTTGTAGCGCGCCATGCGCTCCTCAAATTCGAGAAATAGCTGGCGGCCGCCGGCCATGCCGGTGGGCAATTTCATGTCACTAAGATTGGTGCGCGCAAAGCCCATGGACTCTAGCGTGGGCAGTTCGGTTTTTTCAGCCGCCGCCAGATGCTGGCAATAGTGGTCTACCGGATAGGCTTGCAGATAAAAATCATTGAGCTTTTTGAGATGGGCATTTTTATACGGGGTGAATACACCATAAGGCTTGCCAGCCTGCGTCAGCACTTCATCCTGCTCAAAAATCACCTGATCCTTGTACTGATGAAACGCGATATCGTGCACGGCCAGCCGGGCGGCGACGTCGGCATCGCGTGCCACGGCGGCAGGCTCATAGTCGCGATTGCTATAGACCGCACCGACGTTCAGCTTGCGCGCCATTGCTGGAATCGCTTCCCTGGCCCGGGCATGCAGTACGATCAGCTCGCTACCCTGCGAGCGCAGCGCCTGCTGCAGTTCACGCACGCTTTCCCAGATAAATTCAACCCGGCGGTCAGCGCGGTCTGGCAGCGCAGTCAGGATATCGGTATCAAATACAAAGGCGCAGTAGACCTGCGTGTGGGCCTTGAGGGCATGGTAGAGCGCGGCGTGGTCATAATCGCGTAGGTCGCGACGAAACCAGACCAGGGCGTGGCTTGCAGACGTCATAGTAGGGAGGCGTTATTCGCGGTGGTAAGGATGATGCTGAATGACTGTCCAGGCGCGATAAAGTTGCTCGGCCAGCAATACGCGCACCATGCCATGCGGTAAGGTGAGTTTGGACAAGCCCCACAACCAGTCGGCGCGGGTTTTGACGCTGGCGTGCAAACCATCGGCCCCGCCGATTACCAGGGCAATATCCCGTCCGCTGGTCAGCCAGGTTTCCATGCGCGCGGCGAGCTGTACCGTGGTCACTTCCTGACCGCGCTCATCCAGCGCAATCAGATAGTCTTTGCCGGCGGCTTCGAGGATGCGCTTGGCTTCGGCTTCCTGTACCACCTCGGCATTTTTGCCAGCGGCGCGCTTGTCCGGCTTGATCTCGATGATCTCGACGGAGGCCTCGCGCGGCATGCGCTTCAGGTATTCACTGCAGGCGGTTTCAACCCAGTCGGGCATTTTGTGGCCGACCGAGAGAATACGCAGTTTCAAGGGGAAAGGCTCAGGCGTTGCTGGCCTGAGAGGCGGAACGGCGGCTCTCGGTTTCGCCCCAGAGCTGTTCCAGATTGTAGTAGGCGCGGGCGGTGGGGATCATGATGTGCACGACGATATCGTCGAGGTCGACCAGCACCCATTCGCCTTCTTTTTCACCTTCGGTACCGCGCAGCGGCACGCCTTTTTCGCGCAGCTTTTCGCGCACGTTATCGGCGATGGCCTTGGCTTGACGCGTGGAGTTGGCGCTTGCGACGATCATGTAATTGGTCATGGAGGTCAGCTTGCGCACATCCATCACGGTGATATCAAAGGCTTTGATATCTTCCAGCGCGTCGATGACGGCCAGTTTCATTGCTTCTAGTTCTAACATTCAGGCGGCCTGTGAGGATACTTGTACGGGGATTGCCTGACGCTGGTCCTTGATGCGGTTTTGGGCATCAACATACACCAGCTGGGGCTTGAATTTTTCCAGCTCAACCTCGCTGTAAGTGGCATAGGTGGCAATAATCAGCAAATCGCCAGGGCTGGCCTTGCGGGCGGCGGCACCGTTGACCGAGATCACGCCGGAGTTGCGCTCGGCGCGAATGGCGTAGGTGGTGAAGCGTTCACCATTGTTGACGTTGTAAATGTCGATCTGCTGGTACTCGCGTATATCGGCGGCGTCGAGCAATGCCTCGTCAATCGCACAGGAGCCCTCATAGTCCAGCTCCGAGTGCGTCACGCGCACACGGTGCAATTTGGATTTGAGCATGGTTCTTTGCATGGTTGGTCTGGGTTTATTCAATTCGGTCGATCATTATAAGGTAAACAACACGCTGAATAAACGAAGTTTTTAGCAGGCTGCCGACAAACCCGACCATTTGCCTGGTGTTCGCAGCCTGGTAAATGGCGCAGATGTTGCCTGCCACTTGATCTAAGGCTTGCTGCCCAGTTTCTCGTATAAGCCTGCCGATTGCTCGGCGATGAATTTTTCCACCTGTCGGGTATAGGTGTTTTCCAGCCCGAGTTGCCCATTGATCTCGCCATGGTTGAGGTTTTCTTCCAGCACGTCTACCCGCACGCCCAGCTCCCGTGCCCGGCGCTGATAGCTGTAAGCCTGCTCACAGGGATTGTCGCGCCGCTGGGTTGAGCATACGGCAAGTAGCGGCAGCGATTGCTGAGTGAGCTGCTGCCAGGGCGAGCTGGCGCGCCAGTAATTGCTGTCTTTGCCAAAGGCCTGGTCGTAAAAGCGCGGGTGGCGGCGCTGCATGATGGTGGGGACATCCAGTGCCGCACTATCCAGTGAGATGGTCGCAAGCCACGGTTTGGCACCGAAGGCGGTGGCAATGGAGGGCTGCGATGACAGCAGGCTCACAAGATGCGCGCCTGCAGAATGGCCCATGAGGATGAGCTGGCTGGCGTCGCCTTTCCAGCCGGGCGCTTTCTGCTGGATCACCGAGAGGGCAAGCGCGGCATCTTCCGCCTGCGCCAGCGGGGCGGTGCCGGGCAACATACGGTAGTTGAGCGAGACGAGGATGATGCCTTTGGGCACCCAGCGTGCCAGTTTGTTAGTGATGACCTTGCTGTGGGATTTGTCGCCAATACGCCATGCGCCGCCATGTACCATCATGATGATAGGCGCTGGCGCCATACGGGCTTGGCCAGACGGCGGTGGCAGATAGACATCCATTTTCTGCAATTTGTCGGAGCCGTAAGCGATGTCTGCAAGCATTTTGACGCCGGCAGGGAGGGCGGCGCTAGTATCTGCCGCATCTTCTTCTTCCATTTCACTGCTGCGGGCATCGGCACGCTGGTTGATCAAGTCACGCAGCGGCCCGGCATGTGCCATGTGGCTGACAATAAGCAGACTGCTGAATACCAGGACCGGCAAACGCATGGTGGGCTCCCATGAGGAAAAGCAAGGCAAAAACGGAGGACAATCAAGCTTAACGCGCTTGGCGGTCTCGGTAAATCAGGCCTGACCGGCTGCGTCAAATTCCAGATTATCAATCAGACGGGTCTTGCCCAAGCGGGCAGCGCCCAGCACCACCAGCTGCTGCTCGCTGCCATCGGCGGGCTGCAGGGTATGGGCGCCGCGCACCTCAATATAATCGACAATCCAGCCGAGCTGCGTCAAATACTGGCGGGTCTGTTCGCAGATGGCGCTGAAATCATGGTTGCCTTTCTGGATCGCCTGTTTGACCAGTTGCAATGCGGCATGCAACCGCTTGGCTTCCTGCCGTTGCGCTGGGCTGAGGTAGCCATTGCGTGAGCTCATCGCCAAGCCATCGCTTTCACGCACGGTTTCGCCGCCGACGATCTCGATAGGCAGGTTGAATTGCTTTATCAGTTCGCGGATGACGCTGAGCTGCTGATAGTCTTTTTTGCCGAATACGGCGACTTGCGGCTGCACCAGATTGAAGAGCTTCATGACCACGGTGGCTACGCCGGAAAAATGGCCGGGGCGGCTGGCGCCACAGAGGCTATCTGCAATGGGCGGAGCGCTGATGGTCATGGTTTGCGGGCTGGGGTACATCTCGCTGACCGAGGGGGCGAATACCACGTCGGCGCTGGCCGCTTGCAGGCGGGCGCAGTCCTGCTCCAGCGTGCGCGGGTAATTGTCCAGGTCTTCGTTGGGGCCAAATTGCAGCGGGTTGACGAAAATGCTGACGACAACGCAGTCACCATGCTGGCGGGCCAGATTGACCAGGTGGATATGGCCGTCATGCAGGTTGCCCATGGTGGGCACCAGGCTGATGCGGTTTTCGCCGGCGAGTCGGCTGCGGAGTTCGGTAACGCTGTGAATAATATCCATAAAGGCTCGAAGCAACAGGGCTTAGTAAGCGTGTGCGGCAGAAGGGAATTCGCCGGACTTGACCGCCTGCACATAGCGGCCGACGGCATCCTGTATGCTGGTGCTTCCCTGTAAAAAATTCCGCACGAAACGCGGGGATTTGAAACTGGCCGGGTCTTTGTCCGCCGGCCCGGTGTAAATGCCGAGCAGATCCTGAATCACCAGCACCTGGCCACTGCAGTCTGCACCGGCACCTATGCCTATGGTCGGAACGCCGATCTGGCGTGTGATCTCAGCAGCCAGCGCCGCTGGCACCATTTCCATCAGCACCAGGCATACGCCGGCTGCGCTCATGGCAGCGGCATCGGCCATGATCTGGCTGGCGCTGTCTTCGGTTTTGCCCTGAATCTTGTAACCGCCCAATTGCCGCACCGATTGCGGGGTAAAGCCCAGATGCGCACATACCGGGATGCCATGCTCGACCAGATACTGCGCGGTGGCCACCATGTGGCCGCCGCCTTCGATCTTGACGATATGGGCACCGGCCGCGATCAATTGCCTGGCATTTGCCAGGGCTTGCGCTGGGCTGTCTTCATAGCTGCCATACGGCATGTCGGTTATGATCAGCGTGCGGTGGCTGCCGGCAGCCACGCTGCGGGTGTGGTAGACCATGTCCTGCAGGCTCACGCTCAGTGTATCCGCAGCGCCCTGCAACACCATGCCCAGCGAATCGCCGACCAGCAGCACATCCACACCGGCGGCTTCCATGAGTTTGGCAAAGCTGGCGTCATAACAGGTCAGCATGGCGATCTTCTCGCCACGGGTGGCCATCTGCTGCAGATCGGCGACGGTCACGCTCATTCCAGGTTAGGGTTGAAAAACTCGCGGCGGCCGCGCATTTGCATGGTGCGTTCGATCAGCAGGTCGAGCGCGCCGTCGCGCTTGGTGATGTCGAGGTTTTCATTATTGACGATCAGCACCGGTGCCGCATCGTATTGGTGGAAGAACTCGCTGTAAGCGTCTGCCAGGCGTTGCAGGTATTCGCGCGGAATCTCCTGCTCGTAGCTGATATTGCGTTGATTGACACGCTCGGCCAGGGCTTCCACCGGCGTTTGCAGGTAAATCACCAGGTCAGGCGTGGAAACCTGGACTTGCAGGTGCTGGTATATCTGGCGATACAAGGCAAACTCTTCATCGTCCAGATTCATGCGGGCAAACAGCGGGTCTTTTTCCAGGAAAAAATCGGCAATGGTGGCTTTGCCAAACAGATCGCGCTGGCTGAGGTCGCGTATCTGCTCACAGCGCTGAAACAGGAAAAACAACTGCGTAGGCAGGGCGTAACGCGGCGCATCCAGATAAAACCGGGGCAGGAAGGGGTTGCTTTCGGCATTTTCAAGAAGAAGATTTGCGGGGAATTTATCCGCCAGCTTGCGGGCAAGCGTGGTCTTGCCGCTGCCTATCGGGCCTTCAATAACGATATACGGAAATTTGTCGATCAAACTCATGATGCTAGCCTTCAGCCTTATATTCTTATAACGCCCTGATCGCCGCAGGCTTTAGCCAGCGCGCTGGCGGTGCCGAATCCGGCTACCTCGAGATCAGGGGCAATCTCGGCCAGTGGCAGCATCACAAAGCCGCGCTCATGCATGCGCGGGTGCGGCAGTGTCAGCTCGGTGGTCTGCATCTGCACATCTTCATACAACAACAGATCCAGGTCCAGCACCCGCGGCGCATTGGGGAAAGGCCGTTCGCGGCCGTACTGGTTTTCCAGCGCCAGCAATGCACGCAGCAAAGCAAACGGCGTCAGGCTGGTTTCCACCTCGGCCACGGCATTGATGAAATCGGGCTGGTTGTCGTAGCCAACAGGGGCCGTGCGATAAAGCGATGAAGGGCGAACCACTTGCGTATCCGGCAGGCTGTTCAGCGCGGTGAGCGCCGAACTCACCTGTGCTTGCGGGTCTTTCAGGTTGCTGCCCAGCGCAACAAAAGCGCGACTCATGCCGCTTCGGAGTTGGCCGCCGGTTTTTTGCGCGAACGGCGGCGGCGTTTCTTGGGTTCGGCGGTGGCGGGTTGCAGCATGGCACTACGCTGTTCGCCATCATGATTGGCAAAATCAGTCCACCATTGGCCCAGCTCCATGGGCAACTCGCCCGACTCACAGCGCAACAGCAGGAAATCGTAAGCTGCACGGTAGCGCGGATGCTCCAGCAGGGCATAAGGGCGTTTGCCCGAGCGCTGCTCAAAGCGTGGCTGCATGCCCCAGATTTCTTTCATCGTGGTGCTGTAGCGCTTATGAATGGCAAGCTTTTCAGCCTGGATGTCGCAAACCTCGTGCATGGCGAGATGCAAAGCCGGAATGGGGCGTTCGCCCTTGTCCTGGTATTGCTGCCAGGCGGCGAGCACCTCATGCCAAAGCAGGGTGGCAAACAGGAAACTGGGCGAAACCGGCTTATCCTGCAGCACGCGATCATCGGTATTTTTCAGCGCCAGCGTGACAAAGCGCTCGCCCATGGGTTGTTCCAGCACGACATCCAGCAGCGGCAACAAACCATGATGCAGGCCATGCTGACGCAAGGCTTTCACGCTTTCCATGGCATGACCGGAAAGAAACAGCTTGAGCATTTCATCAAACAGGCGCGAGGCAGGCACTTCCTGCAATTCGTCTGCCAACTTGGGGATAGGCGCTTCCGTGGCTTTATCCAGCTTGAGCCCGAGTTTGGCAGAGAGACGGATGGCGCGCAGCATGCGCACCGGGTCTTCGCGGTAGCGGGTGACCGGATCGCCTATCATGCGCAGAATGCCGGCCTGAATATCTTCGTAGCCATGATGGAAATCCAGCACATCTTCGCTGGAGGGATCGTAATAGAGGGCGTTGGCGGTAAAGTCGCGTCGAAGTGCATCGTCTTCCTGGCTGCCGAACACATTGTCGCGCAGGATACGGCCGCTGTCGGCGATCTTGGCATCGCCGTCATCATTCAGGTGGCTGCCGCGGAACGTGGATACTTCCACGGTTTCTTCGCCAAACAGCACATGCACCAGGCGGAAGCGCCGGCCAATGATGCGGGAGCGGCGAAACACGCGATTCACCTGCTCCGGCGTGGCATTGGTGGCGATATCAAAATCTTTGGGGCGCTTTTTCAGCAGCAGATCGCGTACCGCGCCGCCGACAATAAAGGCCTCGAATCCGGCTTTTTGCAGGCCTTCGGTGGTTTTGATGGCACCTGTGCTCAGGAGCTTGCGGTTGATTTTATGCGTCTTGGCCGGGATGCGCTTGACCGAACCGCTGGTCTTGGCGGTGCGCGGGCCAGCTTTGGAAGAAGAGGGTGAGCCTTTAAAAACGCGTTGCAGCAGTTTTCTGATCATTATGAAGTTTAGCCTGAGGTCCAGAAGCGCTAAATGATGCGATTATAGCCTAAGGTCTTGCCGATATGTTGGCAGCGCAGGCTAATTCCTGCGTGCCATTCCACGAGGGAGCGTGATGCTCAGGAAAATTTGCTGCTGATCCACATGCCGCCCAGCATGGCGGCGGTGAAGATCAGAGGCTGGGTGGCATCGCTCAGCAGGCTGGCAATGGCAGGGCCGGGGCAGTAGCCGGCCAGGCCCCAGCCGATGCCAAACAGCAGGCTGCCCCCCAGCAGTTTTTTATCAATATCTTTGCTGGTGGGCAGTTGCATGGTATTGCCCAGCAGGCTGGTTTTGCGGGTTTTGGCGACGCCAAAGGCAAACACGCCGATCAGGATGGCGCCGCCCATGACCAGACCCAGTGAGGGGTCCCACTGGCCGAAGATATCCAGAAAGCCAATGACCTTGGCCGGATTGGTCATGCCGGAAATAATCAGCCCCAGGCCAAAAATCAGGCCGGCGACAAACGCAGTCAGTAAGCGCATGGTGATGTTCCTGTGTAAACGCGGGCTTATGCCAGCAGGTGGTGGACAATAGACACGGTGGCCATGCCTGCCAGCATGAAGGTAATGGTGGCGGTCAGCGAACGCACGGACAAGCGCGAAAGTCCGCATACACCATGGCCACTGGTGCAGCCCGACGCCAGGCGCGTCCCTATGCCCACCAGCAGGCCGGCAATGATAAGCCGTGCATGGCCTGCTTCAATCTGCGCTTCCGGCAACGGGGCAGCCAGGATGTAAAACCAGGGAGCCAGAAACAGCCCCAGCACAAACATGAGTGACCACGGGCTTTCCTTGCCCCAGCTTTGCAGCAGGCGCCCTAGTATGCCGCTGACGCCGGCAATGCGGCCATTGAAGAGAATCAATATAGCGGCGGCCAGGCCTATCAGCAAGCCGCCGGTAAAGGCGGTGACAGGGGTGAAATTTGCCCAGGCGATCATGAGAGTTTCCTTAAGCGTGAAGGACGGCGGATGGCGGCTATTCTAGGCGAAAGCACGCCATCTGTCCGCAGTCCGCCGACGGCTTTTTAAAGTGCCCAGCTGTAGGCGACGCCTAGTGAATCCTGATACATCTTGAGGTTTACATCGCCGCCGCCAAATGCGGCAGGGATGGAGCCGTTGCCCTTGATCTCATTTTCAAAGGCATGGGTATAGCTGAACGAGAGCTCGCTGCTGTTGGCAAATTTCCAGGTAGCGCCCAGCGATACATGATCTTCCACCACCGCAGGTGCCAAGGTGTTGAACAGTGTTTGACTGCTGGGGATAGGTTGATTGACATGGTTGTAGCCGGCGCGCAGGGTGAGCTGCTCGCTGTAGGCGTACAGTGCGCCGAGTTTGAAGACGGTGGCATCTTTCCAGCCAAAGCCTGCGCCATTGTCCGTGCCCAGTTGCGCGCTGAAGAAATTGGCAATGCTGGCCCCTACGGCATCCACTTCGCTGTAGCGGATGCGCTGGATGTCGCCCGCCAGTGTCAGGGCAGGAGTTGCCTTCACCGCTATCCCCACGCCGAAAGTCGCCGGAATATCAAAATCCCCCTGCTCGGCGAACAGCCCTTTGTAGCGATCAAACTTCGTCATGTAAGTGCGCGTCTGGTAATGCGCACCCAGAGTGACGCGGTCATTGACCTGGCCTTGCCAGCCCAGATGCAAGCCAGCACCGTAGGCGCTATCCGCGCCTTTATTGGAGACATGGTCTGGCGATGAGGAGAACGTGCTATTGGCAAAATTCTGCAGGCCTTTGGCTTCAAAGCGCTGATACGCCAGGTTGATGCTGAGGCCTACCGATTGGGTGGGGCTCAGTTTCCAAGCAATGGTGGGCGTCACAAACGCCTGAATGAAATTCACACCGACGCGGCTGCCCGTATTGTTGAACAGCGGAAAGCCATTTTTGTAGTCTGTATTCATCCCGCCATTGCCATACACGGCCACGCCGACTGTGGTGGTGTCATTCAGCTGTTTGCTGTAACCAAACTCCGGAATCAGAAAGTTCTTGGTGTCATTGCCGTCATACTTGCCGTTGATAGCGGCAGGGCTGCCTTCGATCTCGGCATCGCGTACCGGCCTGAACCAGGTGGCGCCAATATCCAGACGATTGCCGATGGCAGTGAGGCCAGCGGGGTTGGCGGCAACGCTCAGCGTATCTTGCGGCAAGGCAATGCCGACACCGCCAGCACCCTGCGACTTGACACCATAGCCATGGGAAAAATAGCCATCGGTGGCATGTGCCTGCAGCGGGATGGCGGCGATAAGCGGCAGCCAGAAAACGGAGTGGCGTGCAGTCCAAGTCTGGCGGCGTGAAGCGGATGTGTTCATGTGGGTTCCCTGTTGTTTATATGTGTATGTTCATGGCCGGCCTCTCGGGCGCGACGCGAAAAAAAAGAGGCTAGTACTTGCGTACTAGCCTCCAGTGGTCTGGTCGGCGTACCTGATCAGGCTTGTGCTTGGTCAGGCGGGCAATCTGACAGCATGTCTAGCCTGGAACATCCAGAAACACGCGCACGTTACGCGGCTGGATATACACGGCATCGCCCTGTTGCAGGGCCAGCTCGCGGAATCGTTCCCGGGTCAGCTCGGCTTCGACTATGCTCTGGTTATCCTGGCGCTGCAGCTCGACGCGCACCAATGGGCCTACGGCATTGATATAGCTGACGACGGCCCCAAAGGCCGGCTGCGTGCCGCGCTCGCGCAGGACTTCAATATCATGGGGGCGGACAAAGGCATGTGCCGGCGCGTTGTCGGTTTCATGGTGATCGTCGATGTCCAGTGCCAGGGTGTCAATGTGCGCCTTGCCTGCATGCACACGGCCATGGAACTGGTTGACGTTGCCCAGGAACTTGTAGACGAAAGGCGAAGCCGGCTTGTCGTACACATCTTGCGGGCTGCCAATCTGTTCAATATTGCCCTGGTTCATGACCACGATACGGTCGGCAACTTCCAGCGCTTCTTCCTGATCGTGGGTGACGAATACGCTGGTGATATGCAGTTCGTCATGCAAGCGGCGCAGCCAGCGGCGCAAGTCCTTGCGCACCTTGGCATCCAGCGCGCCAAACGGTTCGTCCAGCAACAGCACCTTGGGTTCTACCGCCAGCGCGCGCGCCAGGGCGATACGCTGACGTTGACCTCCAGAAAGTTGCGGCGGGTAACGGCCGGCCAGCCAGTCCAGTTGTACCAGCTCCAGCAGGGCATGCACGCGGCGGTGGATTTCGGCTTCGGACGGGCGGGTTTTGCGCGGGCGCACGCGCAGGCCAAAGGCGACATTTTCAAACACCGTCATGTGGCGGAACAGCGCGTAATGCTGGAATACAAAGCCCACTTCACGTTCACGCACATCACGGGTGGTGGCATCGTTGCCATGGAACAGAATATTGCCTTCGTCGGCGGCTTCCAGACCAGCAATGATGCGCAGCAGGGTGGTTTTGCCGCAACCGGACGGGCCGAGCAGGGCCACGAGTTCGCCGGTGGGAACATCCAGGCTGATGTTGTTCAGGGCAGTGAAATTGCCGAAGCGTTTATGGATATTGCGAATTGCTATGCTCATTGCGGCCTCATTTATTCTTCAGATGATTGTTCGGTGGTGCGTGCGCTGCGGGCGGACTGCCATTCGATGAAGGTCTTCAGGGCGAGGGTCACCAGGGCCAGGAAAGCCAGCAGCGATGCCACGGCAAACGCGGCAGCGTAGTTGTATTCGTTATAGAGAATTTCAACGTGCAGCGGCATGGTGTTGGTCAGGCCGCGGATGTGGCCGGAAACCACTGACACGGCGCCAAACTCGCCCATGGCACGCGCATTGGTGAGGATTACGCCATACAACAGGCCCCATTTGATATTGGGCAAGGTCACGCGCCAGAGGATCTGCCAGCCGGAAGCGCCCAGTACCAGAGCAGCCTCTTCTTCTTCCTTGCCTTGTGCCTGCATCAGCGGAATCAGCTCGCGTGCCACGAAAGGGAAAGTGACGAACACCGTTGCCAGCACAATGCCGGGGATGGCAAAAATCACTTTGTAATCATGGTCGATCAGCCATTCGCCAAACCAGCCTTGCAGACCAAAAATCAACACGTAGATCAGACCCGCAATCACCGGCGATACAGCGAAGGGCAGGTCTATCAGCGTAATCAGTACGCTCTTGCCCTTGAAATCGAATTTGGCAATCGCCCATGCGGCGGCCACACCGAATACCAGATTGAGCGGCACGGAAATGGCGGCGGCAATGACGGTGAGCTTGATGGCGGACAGGGCATCCGGCTCAATCAGGGCGGCAATATAGGTTTCAAAGCCTTTGCGCAGGGCTTCGGTAAACACTGCTGCCAGCGGAATGAACAGAAACAGGCTGAGGAATACCAGCGCGGTCGCAATCAGCGACCAGCGTATCCACGCCGGTTCTGAGGTGGCGCGGCTGCGGGCGACCTTGGCCTGGTAATGACCGAGATGAGAAACAGGTGATGACATACGTACTTGCCTTTGACTTAGTAAGTGTTATTCGGCGGACTTGGCGTTGCGCTGGCTGCTCCACCACTGCAGGCCATTGATCGCCAGCAACAGGAGGAAGGAGATCACCAGCATGACCACGGCAATCGCGGTGGCACCCGTGTAATCGTATTGCTCCAGCTTGGTAATGATGATCAGTGGCGTAATCTCCGACACCATGGGCATATTGCCGGCGATGAAAATCACCGAGCCGTATTCGCCCACGGCGCGGGCAAACGCCAGCGCAAAGCCGGTCAGCAAGGCGGGCCAGATGGCGGGCAGGATGACTTTGGTGAAGGTTTGCCAACGGTTGGCGCCCAGGCTGGCAGCGGCTTCTTCGGTTTCAGCTTCCAGATCCTGCAGCACCGGCTGCACCGTGCGCACCACAAACGGCAGGCCGATAAAGGTCAACGCCACGACAACGCCCAGCGGGGTAAAGGCGACTTTGATGCCATGCGGTTCCAGCAAGGAACCCAGCCAGCCATTGCCGGCATAGACGGCGGTCAGGGCAATGCCGGCTACCGCTGTCGGCAGGGCGAATGGCAGGTCGACCAGCGCATCCACCAGTCGTTTGCCGGGGAAGGTATAGCGCACCAGCACCCAGGCGGTTAGCAGACCGAACACGGCATTGATAAACGCCCCGATCAGCGACGCGCCGAAGGTCAGCTTATAAGAGGCCAGCACGCGTGGTGCTGTCACCGTGGTCCAGAACTCGCCAAAGCTGAGCTCGGTGGTTTTCAGGAAAGCCGCGCCCAGCGGGATCAGCACGATCAGGCTCAAATAGAGGATGGTGTAGCCCAGGGAGAGGTTGAATCCAGGTAAAACGTGATGTCTTTTCGCCATGTTTATCGTCGTTGTCTTTGCAATAAGTGCGTTTAATCGGCCGCCAATGTAACAAATCGGCTTATATAGTAAAAATACTATGTTTTTATATTGATATAACTATAAAGCTATAAACGACTGCCGTAAAAAAGT
>DATMSO010000076.1:0-6808 GCA_035565335.1 Methylovorus sp. | reverse complement strand
GTGGCGATGCCTTTTTCCTTGAGGCGCAGCGCTTCTTCCACTGCGATTTCATCGAAGGGATTGATGCCCATCTTGACGCCGCTGATCTCGACGTCGGAGCCATCCTGCTTGACGCGAGGCACGATGTTGTAATCCACCACGTGCTTCACTGCCACCATAATTTTCATGCACATACTCCCGGACTGTATTGCCGTGTATTTTAAACGACACTAAAATATCTATTAAATTGATTATATTAATAATCCATATCTGCAAAACCTATATGCGCTACACCCTGAGACAACTGGAAGTTTTTGTCGCCATCGCGCGCCTGGAGAATGTCTCCCGGGCGGCAGAGGCGTTATCGCTTTCGCAATCGGCCGCCAGCACGGCCCTGGCCGAGTTGGAGCGTCAGTTCGATTGCCAGTTCTTTGATCGTCTTGGCAAATTGCTCAAGCTGAACGATCTGGGGCGTAGCCTTTTGCCCATGGCCGCCGCATTGCTGGATCAGGCCTCGGAAATCGAGCATGTTCTGCAAGGCAAGACCACATTGGGTCTGCTCAAGGTGGGCGCCACATTGACAATCGGCAATTATATCGCAACTCTGCTCATCGGTTCCTTTATGAAACAACATGATGAGTGCCAGATTGAGCTGCACGTGCAAAATACCAATGCGATTTTGCAGCAAGTCGCCAATTACGACCTCGACATTGGCCTGATCGAAGGCAATTGCCAGCACCCTGATCTAGCGGTGGAACCCTGGCTGGACGATGAACTGGTGGTGTTTTGCGCGCCGGATCATCCGCTGGCCAACAAGGCAGGCGTCAGTCTGGAAGACCTGTTGCAGGAGACCTGGATTTTGCGCGAGCTGGGCTCCGGGACCCGCGAAACTTTTGACCATGCGATGCGCCATCATCAATCTAGGCTTAAAATACGCCTGACGCTGGAACACACCGAAGCCATCAAACGCGCGGTGGAATCCGGCCTGGGCATAGGCTGCATCTCGCGCCTGGCCCTGCGCGATGCCTTCCGGCGCGGCAGCCTGGTGCCGATTGAGATGCCCGAGCTGGATCTGCGCCGCCAGTTCATGTTTGTCTGGCACCGCAAAAAGTACCTCACCGCCAGCATTCGCGCCTTTCTGGATTACTGCCGGGCTTTTACCGTGGATGCCGGACGCAGCGACCAGATCGCCTTACCTATCATCAAATAGTGAATTGATTTACATACTGATTTAACTGAAAGACCACCCATGCAACGCGATGTGATGAATTACGATGTACTGATTGTTGGCGCAGGCCCCGCCGGGCTTTCTGCCGCCATCCGCCTCAAGCAACTGGCCGCCGCCGAAGCACGCGAGATCAGTATCTGCATCCTGGAAAAAGGCAGCGAAGTCGGTGCGCATATTCTCTCCGGCGCCGTCATCGACCCCATCGCGCTGAATGAATTATTCCCCGACTGGAAAGCACTGGGCGCGCCCTTGCATACCCCGGTTACCGAAGATCACTTTCTGTTTTTGACCGAAAAAGGTGGCTTTACCATCCCGGAAAAACTGTTGCCGCCACTGATGAGCAACCACGGCAACTACATCATCAGCCTGGGCAATCTCACGCGCTGGCTGGGCGAGCAGGCCGAAGCACTGGGTGTGGAAATTTACCCCGGCTTTACCGGGTATGACCTGCTCTACGATGAATCCGGCGCGCTCAAGGGCGTGGTCACCGGCGACATGGGCGTGGCGCGCGATGGCAGCGAGAAACCAGGCTTCGCGCCCGGTATGGAGCTGCACGCCCATTACACCCTGATTGCCGAAGGCACGCGCGGCTCACTTAGCCGCAAGCTGGAGCAACAATTCAAACTGCGCGATAACGCCGAGCCGCAAAAATACGGCATAGGTTTCAAGGAACTGTGGCAGCTCGACCCCAGCCAGCACAAACCCGGCCTGGTCATGCACGCCCAGGGCTGGCCGCTGGATAATGACACCGGTGGCGGCGCCTTTATCTACCATCTGGAAGACAATATTGCGGCTGTCGGCTATGTCGTGCACCTCAATTACAGCAATCCGTACTTAAGCCCATTTGAGGAATTCCAGCGCTTTAAGACCCACCCGAAAATCGCTCCCATGCTGGCAGGCGCCAAGCGCATCAGCTATGGCGCCCGCACCATCAACGAAGGCGGCCTGCAATCGCTGCCCACGCTGGTATTCCCCGGTGGCGCGCTGATCGGCTGCGCCGCTGGCCTGGTCAATGTGCCGCGCATCAAGGGCAGTCATAACGCCATGAAATCCGGCATGCTGGCCGCCGAAGCCGTATTTGACGCCCTGGGCCAGGAGCGTTCACACGACATTCTGAGCAGCTACCAGGAAAAACTGCGCGCCTCGTGGATCTGGCAAGACCTCGACGCCGTGCGCAACGTCAAACCCGCCCTTTCGCGCTTCGGCAGCCTGCTAGGCTCCGCCTACGGCGGCTTTGAAATGTGGCTGGCCCGCGCCGGCATCCGCACGCCATGGACGCTGAAACACGGCAAGGCCGACAACGAATGCCTGAAAACCAAAGATGAAGCCACGCGCATCGCCTATCCCAAGCCGGACGGCGTGCTGACCTTTGACCGCCTGTCGTCCATCTTCCTTTCCAACGTGCAGCACGAAGAAGACCAGCCCGTGCACCTGACGCTGAAAGATGCCTCGGTACCCATCGCCGTCAACCTCGCCAAATACGACGCCCCCGAGCAACGCTATTGCCCGGCCGGCGTGTATGAAATCGTCGAAGCCGACCACGACCCGCGCCTGCAGATCAACGCAGCCAATTGCATCCACTGCAAGGCCTGCGATATCAAGGACCCGACCCAGAATATTGTCTGGGTGACGCCGGAAGGCGGCGGCGGGCCTAACTATGTGAATATGTAAACGCCAAGCGCACGTTGGATGGGACTACCGTATCCGCCCTATCGCGCTTGACGCCCTGATAACGAAAACGATAAGAGATCAAAAATGAGTCAACTCCCGCCCTGTCCGCAGTGCAATTCCCCCTATAGCTACGAAGACCGCAACATGCTGATCTGCCCGGAATGCGGCCATGAGTGGACGGCGGGAGATACACCTGCGGCGGCAGCCGATGGCCTGGTGGTGCATGATGCCAATGGCAATCTGCTGGTAGATGGCGATACCGTCACCGTGATCAAGGATCTCAAGGTCAAAGGCTCTTCACTGGTGGTTAAAGTCGGCACCAAGGTCAAGAACATCCGCCTGGTCGATAGCGACCACAACATCGACTGCAAGATTGATGGCGTGGGTGCCATGAAACTGAAATCGGAGTTTGTTAAAAAGGCTTAGGTCAGCGATTACGCTGGCGTGGCAGCAAAGGGGGAAACATGGACGCCAGTTTCTGGCATCAGCGCTGGGAAACAAACCAGATTGGCTTTCATGAAGCGAGCGCCAACGCGTTGCTGGTTAAGCATCTGCCCAGCTTGCACCTCAATACGCAATCACGCGTTTTTATCCCGCTCTGTGGCAAAACGCTGGATATTCATTGGCTATTAAGCCAGGGATTTCGCGTGGTGGGGGCCGAGCTGAGCGAACTTGCCATCACGCAATTGTTTGCCGAGCTAGGCCTGACCCCGGAGATTGTGCAACTCGGAAAACTCAAACATTACCGCGCCAGCCAGATCGATATATTCGTCGGCGATATCTTTGATCTCACGGCAGATCTTCTGGGCGAGGTGGATGCGATTTATGACCGCGCCGCCCTGGTGGCCCTGCCCGCTCCCCTGCGGGAAAGCTACTCGGCACATCTGCTTAGCATCAGCCATGCTGCGCCGCAACTGCTCATCTGTTATGTCTACGAGCAATCGAAATTGTCCGGCCCGCCGTTTTCGGTGGACGATGCCGAGGTCAAGCACCACTATCAGGCGCATTACGCGCTCCAGTTGCTGGAAAGCGCAGAGGTCGCCAGTGGCTTCAGGGGCCGCATCCCCGCGCAGGAACATGTGTGGCAACTAAACCGCCGCACGCCACAAGCCAGATGAGCGCTCACCCCATGTCCCGTCTCAGGAATATCCCCATGCGATTTATTGCACTGCTCAGTCTTTTAAGTTTTAGCCTTGTGATACACGCCGCGCCTAGCTGGCTGCCTTTTGGCCAGAGCCCGGAAGGCTGCAACGTTTTTCGCCATGCCACGGTGGAAAAAGTCACGCTGGATAAAGATCAGTATCTGCGCATGACATTTCGCACCGAGTGCAAAACACCGCAAGCCGAGATCATCGAAGGCAAGACCTACCGTTATTTCACCAACGAAATGCGCGTATTTTTAAGCTGCGGAGAAGAAGAATGGTGGCCGGAATGGCACCGCTATTTTGACCAGACTGGCAGAGAGCTATGGACGGGGCCGCATAGCGTCAAAGGCATGCCGGTCACCGGCCCGCAGCAGGCAGAAAACGCCATCATCGGCACCCCCATCCGCGATGACAGCCCGATGGGCGAGGTGCTCAACCAGTATTGTCCCTGATGTAAAAACCCGCTGTGGCGCCTGGTTTTACATTGAGCTGCCACCTTGTTGATGCATGATCAACACCTGACTCAAGACAACCCTATTTATTTTCACCCGAGGCATTCCACATGAGTTACGTCATCGTCAAATACCTGCATTTCATCGGCATTCTGGTGCTCGCCTCCACGCTTATGGTGGAACACATGCAGTTCAAGGCCGAGATGTCCGCCGCTACCCTGAAAAAAGTCGCGCTGATTGATCTTATCTACGGCGTTGCCGCAGGCGTGATTCTGGTCACCGGGCTGCTGCTCGCCTTTGCCGTCGGCAAACCGTCCGCGTTTTATACCGCCAATCCGGTATTCCACGTCAAGGTCACGCTGTTCGTGCTGATCGGCCTGCTGTCGATCCACCCCACCCTGTTTCTTCTGCGTCACCGTAACAGCACCGCCCCCAGCATCACCGTGCCCAAAAGCATCGTCATGGTCGTGCGGCTTGAAATGCTGTTGCTGCTGATTATTCCGCTGCTGGCCGTGATGATGGCGCGGGGTATCGGCTTAGCTTAGCTTAAATCAAGCTCAAGACTGCCATGCAAATCAAGTCACTAGATCGCGCCAGAATATGGCGCGTAATCAGAGCCTATCTTGCGTGGCATTCACCGCTCTGGTGGATGCCTCTTTTGGCATGGGGCATGTACAGCCTCATCAATGTCAAAATGGATGAGATGGATGCTGACTGCCGGAGATACTGTATAGAATTGGAATATGAAGGTGGCACCGCATACCATAAACGTTTTCAGCATCAGCAAAAATGCAGATGCCAGACGGGCAAGCTGCATACACGCCCCCTTACCATGAGTCCATAAGCACCTTTATCATCGCGCTGCTTACCTGACCTACACCCCACTTCAAACCTGCTTTCCCACCAGCACCCATTCGTCATCCTGCTGATCAACCAGCACCTCATTTTTTCATAATAATTAATAACTTATTGATTTAAAACAAGCTCAACCATGGCACGCTCCGTGCCTATATACCCTCGATTGCCAACTTGCCTGCAGCGCAGCATGAGCCAGGCATGGCGATGACTTTTTCACCATCACTATCAGGGTATACAACAATGCAAAACTCATTATTCGCATCATACTGGGCAACACTGGCCGTTTCCGCGGCCTTGCTGGGGAGCAGCGCAGCGGCGCTGGCAGCACCCACTTTTCAGCGCGATGAAGATCAGTTCATCAACATTGGCGTGGCATATCGCGGCAGCTATAGCTCAATCAAGGATGCTGCGCCCAATGGCAAGGATCGCTCCAATGACTTCGAGACCGAAGAGGCCCGCCTCTACACCAACGGCAAGGTGCATGAGAATGTCTCGTTTGAATTCAACTTCGCGCGCAATGCGGCGGATAACCAGATCGAGATTCTGGATGCGCACGTGGGCCTGGAGCTGAACAAGTATTTCAACGTGTGGGTAGGCCGCTTTTTGCCGCCAGCCAGCCGTGCTTCCGCTTCGGCACCCATGTACCCGCCGACCTTTGATTTTCCGCTAGTGGAGCAGGCGCCCAACCGCTTTGGTGGTCGTGATGATGGCGCTACCGTGTGGGGCTCCAACGAAAGCCAGGCACTGAAATACCAGATTGGCGCTTTCAAAGGCCGCGATGGCGGCTCCAACCAGTCTGACAACCTGTCGTTTGCCGGTCGCCTGCAGTACAACTTCTGGGATACTGAGCCCGGCTTCTATAACCTGGCGAGCTACGATGGGTCGAAATCCATCCTGTCCGTTGGCGGCTCTTACCGCTTTCAGAAAGATGGCGCCGGTACCATTACCAACCCCGGTGACTATCGCTACTGGAACGTAGATGGCCGCCTGGAAAAACCGCTGGAAAATGGCGCCGTCATCGGTGCCGAGGCGTCTTACTACAACTACAACAATGACAGCACCGGCGATACTCTGGCGCCACAAGGCAAAGGCTATTTTGTCACCGGCAGCTACGCTTTTGCCCAGACGGTAGGCATAGGCAAGATCCAGCCCAAGTTCGTGTATCAGGACTTTGATAATGACACCACCAACACCAAGACCCGCCGCCTGGATCTGGGTGCCAGCTATCTGATCAAGGGCAGCAATGTGCGCATTGATACCTTCTGGTTCAAGCAAGAGCAGGACAACAACCAGCCGGATATCGACGGCGTGAAAGTCATCTTCCACGTCGCGCACTTTTTCTAGGATTTTCGTCTGGCCCGGATGCCTTGTTGGCGTCCCCATGGGGATTCGAACCCCGGCCGCCCAAGTGGCGGTGATGTTACCGTGCCTCTCACTGCCCGTTGTACGCAACGGGCTTTTTTTATGCTTAAGCC
>DATMSO010000075.1:0-8709 GCA_035565335.1 Methylovorus sp. | reverse complement strand
TGCTAAATTCCATTCCAAGTTATCCTTTTTATTAAGCTTCTTTTGATTATCCTGCGTTTTCGCTGTAACTCAAAATCCTTGATCACAAGACCATTTAATTAAGCCTATGCTCTTCAAACGATCCCTGCTGCAAGAGCTTGTAGGCACCGCTATCGGCGCTTTTCTGGTGCTGTTTGGCATCGTCATTGCGCAACGTGTTGCCTACTATATCGGCGTGGCCGCCAAGGGCAGCCTGGCAAGCGATGCCATCAACACTTTGTTGGGCTTCAGCATGCTGAAGTTCCTGCCCATGATTCTGTCGCTCACCATATTCCTTGCGGTATTGCTGACGCTGACCCGCTGGCATCGAGATAGTGAAATGGTGGTATGGTTCAGCTCCGGCATGGGGCTGGCAGGCTGGATACGCCCGGTGCTTACATTTGCCATCCCGGTGGTGGCAGTGATTGCCGTACTGAGCCTGTTCGTGACCCCGTGGGCCACCAACAAAGGCTCCGAGTTTCGTGATCAGCTGAAAAGCCGCGATGAACTTGCCTCCATCAGCCCCGGGGTATTCAAGGAATCGCGCAACGCCGAACGCGTATTCTTTGTCGAGAGCTTTGACGAACTCGGCAATGTGGTCAAAAACATTTTCGTGCAATCGGTCCAGCATCAGCGCCTGGGGGTAGTGGTCGCCAGCCAGGGTCACCGTACCGAAGCTGAAAACGGCGATAACTTCCTGGTCATGGAACATGGCCGTCGCTACGAAGGCAAGCCGAACACGGCAGAATTTTCCACGACTGAGTTTGAACGCTACTCTATTCGCATTGAACCCAACGAAGTGAAGGAAGAGGCGCCCGGAACGACCGCTCTGGGCAGTATTGAACTGCTGAAAAATCATAATCCGGCCAACAATGCCGAGCTGCAATGGCGTTTCGCCATCCCGATTTCTGCTTTCTTGCTGGTGCTACTGGCCATCCCTCTCAGTTTTGTGGATAACCGCTCCGGCCGTTCTGCCAACATGATGCTGGCTTTGCTGATCTACATTATCTACAACAACATGCTCAGCATCGTGCAAGCCTGGCTCACGCAAGGCAAACTCAATCCGGTTGTAGGATTGTGGCCTGTGCATGTGTTCTTCTTGTTGCTAACGATCTGGATGTTTTATCGCCGTCTGCTGCAACTTCCGCTGATTCCGGCGTTCTGGAAACTTAGCTGGTTCAAGTCATGAAACTGCTGAACCGCTACCTCACGCAGGAAATCGTTTCCAGCATCATGCTGATCATGGTCGCGCTGCTGGCCATGTTTTCTTTCTTTGACCTGATTCAGGAACTGGAAAGCATAGGCAAAGGCACTTATGGCTTGAACAAAGTCCTTATGTTTGTCTTGTTAAGCGCGCCCGGGCATGTTTACGAAGTCGTGCCAGTTGCCGTGCTGGTCGGCACCATGTATGCACTGGGTCAGCTTTCACGCCATTCCGAACTGATTATCCTACGTGTCAGCGGCATCTCCATTGCCACCATTGCGCGCTCGCTGCTGAAAGTTGGCTTGATCTTCGCGATCATCACGTTTTTTGTCGGGGAATTCGTCACCCCTTATAGCGAAAAAACCGCCCAGCGCCTGCGCATTCAGGCGACCGATTCGGTGGTGGCGCAGGATTTCCGTTCAGGCCTCTGGGTGAAAGACGGCCGCAGCTTCGTCAATGTGGAAGAAGTCATGCCCGACTCCGAGCTAATGAAAATCCATATTTACGAATTCGACGATACCTTCCATTTGCGCACCATCAGTGATGCCAAGACCGGGCGTTTTGATGGCGAAAACTGGCATCTCAAGGATGTGCAGCAAACACACTTTCTGGATAAAACCGTCAAATCCGAATTTTTTCCACAAGCACAATGGCAGTCGCTGATCCGTCCGGAGTTGTTGAATGTGCTACTGGTGGTTCCGGAAAAAATGTCCGCATGGAATCTGTATTTTTACATCCACCACCTGAGCGCCAACAAGCAGAAAACCTCGCGGCATGAAATCGCGCTCTGGTCAAAAATGGTGTATCCGCTGGCATCCCTGGTGATGGTGGTACTGGCATTGCCGTTCGGCTTTTTGCAGCAGCGCTCCGGCGGCGCCAGCGCCAAGATTTTTGCCGGCATCATGCTGGGGATTGTGTATCAGGTGTTGAACCGGGTGTTTGTGCATCTGGGGCTACTCAATGACTGGTCACCCCTGATGAGTGCGGTGGTCCCGACCCTGCTCTTCCTGCTGGCGGGTCTGACCATGCTCTTTATGGCTGAACGCCGTTAGCTAGAGCTAGCTATTTAGCGGGCCGCTTGGGCGGCTCCAGCTGCAATCGGCACCCCGTCAGGCGATCATGCAGGGATAGACCTTCCCGATCAAAAATCGCCCATAAAAAACTCACGCCAAAAAAGACACTGGCAATCACATAGCGCAAACTGGCCTGACGCCAGTCCAATGCCCCACCCTGACGGTTAGTGACGCGGATACGCCAGGTCTGCATCGCCAGCGTTTGCCCGCCGTGCCGCCACGACCACACCAGATATCCTCCGGCCACCAGCCACAGATACGCTTGCAGAATGTAACGCGCCGGCGGCTCGGTCGCACTGCCCAGCAGCATGACAAACAGAAAGGTGGCAAAAAACAGAATGGCGATCAGCAGCAAGCCTTCATACAGCATGGCGGCAATACGGCGTAGCCAACGAGGGGGTTCAGGTAAGGTCATCGGAGGGGAATGCGCGCGGCCGGAGGCAGCGCGCTAGTTATCAAGTTCGTTGGCGTCGTAAAGATCGGGCTGCTCGCGACGCAAGCCTTCGCGCTGTGCCTCGGGCAAGCTCTGGTACTCACGCCATTTCTTGCGCAGCTCTTCCTGTTTTTCCGGAGGCAGCGACTGAAACTGCTGGTATTTCTTGCGGGCATTTTCGCGCTCAAACGGCGTCATGCGGCTCCAGTCATTCAAGCGCTGTTGTACGCGCGCCTGTTGCTGGGCATTCATCTTGGGATAGTCACGCGCAATATCCAGCATTTTCTCGCGTTGCCAGGGCCGCAGGGTATCCCATTCTTTGGAGAGCGGATTCAATACCTTGCGTTGATCTTCGCTGAGCTGCGACCATTTCAACATCACGCTCTTGCTGTCGTCCGCCCAGGCAGGCGCACTCAGCAATGCCAGTAACAGCAGTGCTAGCGCGCGTTTTGTTGCAGCCATGTATCAAATCCTTTGTCGAGATATGCTTCAGGCGGCAATTCGGAACCCAGCAAAAACGCATCGCCCTGCTCCAGCTGATGTTGGCCGATAACATGCTGGGTGACGATAAAGCCCAGCAGCAAGGCGCCCAGCAGCAAGGCTGCCGAGGTCATTAGGCGGTGGTGGGCGACATAATGTGCAAGCTGGTGAAAAACACCGGCATGGCCGGCTGCCTGCCATTGCGGCTGCATGGCTGACACCGCACGCTCGCGGGCGGCTGCCAGACGGCGAACGAGGTCTTCATCCAGATCTTCGACACTGGCGTCTAGGGCTTGGACGACGAGTTTGACGGTAGATTCTTGCTGGTTCATGATCCGGCTCCAGGTTTCTTGAGTCCCTGTTGATTAAATCCATAGTGTTGTAGTGTGGCTGCCAGCGCGTGCACGGCTCTTGAGCAATGGGTCTTGACGCTCCCCTCTGAGCATCCCATCGCAGCGGCAGTTTCGGCGACATCCATATCCTCCCAGTAACGCATCAGGAAAGCTTCCCGTTGACGCGCAGGCAGTTTTTCTATCGCCCGTTCAATTATAGCAATGGTTTGACTGCGCTCAAGCTGCGCCTCGGGCTCATCCTCGCTGCGCTGGCCGGTTTCCATGGTATCCAGCGGATCATGGTCATCATCGTCTTCCGCAGCGTGACCACCGAAGGAGGAAAGCAGCGAGGTCCAGAGATTGCGCACTTTTTGACGACGCCAGAAATCCCGCATGGTGTTTTGCAGAATACGCTGGAACAGCATGGGAAACTCAGTGGCGGGGCGCGCGCCATATTTTTCTGCCAGCTTGAGCATAGCATCCTGCACAATGTCGAGCGCAGCATGCTCGTCACGCACAGCGTATGCCGTTTGCCGGTAGGCGCGACGTTCAACCTCGGCAAGGAAATTGGAGAGTTCCTGAGCTGTTGCCATTTTTCTATGCAGTTACAGACATAATGTAGTGGTTACAGACGGGTAGGGTCTAGAGATATACAACTGCGCTCTAATGGGGCCGGGCCGCATTCATTGGCGCTTCGAGCCAATGCAGTATAGCAGTTGAGTTTCGATCCTTGCCGTCGAATTGTAAAAATCAATTAAGATATTAGTCACTCAATCGGATAGCAAATTCGCAATGGCAAAACTATTACTTCTTATGGTGGCTGCATGGCTGGTTTACAGCATACTCAAGCGCTACGCAAAAACCCTGGATTCAGGCAATTCGCGCCCTGCTGGCGAGGAAAAGATGGTGAAATGTGCGCATTGCGGCGTACATCTGCCACAAAGTGAAAGCGTACGTGTAGCGCAAACGGATTACTGCACCCTGGCCCATGCCCAGCTGCATAGCCCTGACAAAGCACCCGATGATCAGCATTAATCCGGACGCGCCTCCCATTATCGAAAAGCGCGCCTTCTGGCGGCCGATGGGATTATTCAATCTCTATCGGCTGGTCATTGCATTGATTTTTGTCGTGTCATTCCAGTTTCTGGATGACCTCCCCTTCTGGGAAAACTTCAACAAGACCCTCTACTTTCAGATTTCGCTGGGCTATCTTGGCATCAGCCTGCTTGCCATCCTCTTTACCGGCCTGAAAAAACCAGGTTTTTCCACCCAGCTGACTTCGCTGGTGGTGATGGATATCGGCTTCATCACCATGCTGATGTTTGCATCAGGCGGGATTCGCAATGGCCTGGGCCTGCTACTGGTCGTGGCAATTGCCGCTGCCAGCCTCATCAGTCGCGGACGGCTGGCACTGTTTTACGCCTCACTGGCCACCATTGCGCTGTTGCTGGAGCAGACTTACCAATTGCTGCACTGGCAGGAAAGCATCGTTGATTATTCGCATGCCGTCATGCTGAGCCTGAGCTGCTACGCCACCGCCTGGCTGGCGCACAGTCTGGCAAAGCGCGCGCGCGAAAGCGAAAAACTGGCATCCGAACGCGGCGTCGACCTGGCCAGCATGGCGCAGATCAATGCCTTGATTATTGAAGAGATGCACGATGGGGTGCTAGTGGTCGACCATGCCATGCAATTGCGCCATCACAACCAGCAAGCGCTGACACTGCTGGGACTTGATTCGGAAGCGGCCGCCCCCACCAGCCTGCAGGCTCTGCCCGAGGTTGCGACGCTGATGCAGGAATGGATTCTGGATCATACCGGGCAGGAATCCATTTTCAAGCTGCAAAACACGCACCATGATCTGCGCTTGCGCTTCATGCCGCTCAATCATCAGCGCGACCAGGGCGCCGTGATCTTTATTGAAGACTGGAGCCAGATTCAGACGCAGGCGCATCAGATCAAGCTCGCCGCCCTTGGCAAGCTGACTGCCAATATCGCCCATGAAATCCGCAATCCCTTGAGCTCAATCAGCCATGCCAATCAGCTGTTGCAGGAAGACATCACCGACCCCGGCGCGCAAAAGTTATTGCGCATTGTGGCCGATAATGTGGAAAGGCTGGACCATATTGTTACCGACGTGCTGGAACTGAATCGCCGCGACCGCACCCAGCAGCAACCGGTGGCATTGGACAGCTTTGTGCAGGCGTTTCATGAGCAGTTCTGTCAGGTTGAAAATATCCCCGCCAGCGGATTTGTGCTGGATATCCAGCCCGGTGCTCATGTCGTGATGTTTGACCACAGGCACCTCAACCAGATATTGTGGAACATCTGCCGCAATGGCTGGCGTCACGGGCGAAAGCAGGAGGGAAGCCTGCATATGGGAATTCGCCGTTCGTCACGCTCGCGTGCGATACGCATCGCCATTCGCGACGATGGGCCAGGCATAGCGCCAGATGTGATGCCCCATTTGTTTGAACCCTTTTACACTACCGAGGCAACCGGAACCGGTCTGGGCCTGTATATCGCCCGCGAATTGTGTCAGGCCAACAATACGCGGCTGGAATGCAGCTCCACCGCGCAAGGCAGCCTCTTTACGATGACTATAAAAAATGGCTAACCCTCTCAACTGCCTCGTGGTGGATGATGAAAACGACATCCGCGAACTGATCGTCATGACACTGACGCGCATGGGCCTCAAAGCCGATAGTGCGGCCAATCTCGATGACGCCAAATTCATGCTACGGCAAAAATCCTATGCCCTCTGCCTGACCGACATGCGACTGCCAGATGGCAATGGTCTGGATCTGGTGCGGTACATCAACCAGCATCATGCTGGCCTGCCAGTGGCCGTGATTACCGCGTATGGCAGTGCCGACAATGCGGTCTCCGCCCTCAAGGCGGGCGCGTTTGACTACATAACCAAGCCGATCTCGCTGCAACAGCTGCGACCACTGGTGCAATCCGCGCTTAACCTGCCCAATGCGGCGGGAAATGTCAGCGGCCCCAGCCTGGTGGGCGAGTCAGCGGCATTGCAACAGATTCGCGCCACCATCACCAAGCTCGCGCGCAATCAGGCGCCGGTCTTTATCAGCGGCGAAGCAGGCACGGGAAAATCGCTGGTAGCGCGCCTGATTCACCAGGCCAGTTCGCGCCAGAGTGGCGCCTTCATCACCCTGGACTGTAGCGCCATCCCGGAACAGCAGCTGGAAAGAGAAATCTTTGGCGATGAAGATGAACCTGGCGCTCTGCAAAAAGCCTCGGGTGGCACGCTGTATTTCAAGGAAATCGCCGCCTTGCCGCTGGCCAGCCAGGTGCGCCTGCTACGCGCCATTCAGGATAAGTCGATTTCGGTACCCGGGCAGCGCAAGGAAGAAAGTATTGATGTACGCATCATCAGTGCCTCACAACGGAATCTGACTGCCATGATGGAACGCAGCCAATTTCGTCAGGACCTGTATTACCGGCTGAATGTGATTGCGCTTGATCTGCCCGCCTTGCGCGATATTCCGGAAGATATTGCCCCTATCAGCCAATATCTGCTGAAGCGCTTGTGCCAGACACAGAAAATAGACGTCCCGCTGATTGCGCGGGAAACTCAGCAGATATTGCTGCAGCACTATTACCCGGGCAATGTGCGGGAGCTGGAGACCATTCTTGAGCGTGCACTCACCCTGCATGATGGGCGCAGCCTGCAGCCAGCTGATCTGCGCTTGCAAACCGAAAGCAAGCGCGTGGCACTGGAAATCGAGGCCAATGGCCTGCCCTTGCCGGATTATCTGGAAAGCATAGAAAAGCAGGCCATTCTGAACGCACTGGAAAAAACCGGACATAACAAGACGGCAGCGGCAAAATTGCTGGGCGTGAGTTTCCGCACCTTACGCTATCGGCTTTCCAAGTTAGGTCTGGGCAAAGATAGCGATGGCGAGGATGACGAGGATTAATGCGTGGAGAATGCTGGCAGCCTGCGCTTGAATGGCAGGCTGCTTTTGCTACATCTGCAGGACTCAGCGGGCCTTTGAAAAAACCCGCCAGCTTCAGGAAGCCAAGTTAGCGCAGGACATACCGCGCTGCTGGCGTGCTCAGAGCAGCACAATGCCGAGGTATATCAGATACATCAGACCATTGACCCAGAGATGCCAGATCTTGATACCACCGCGCGCCACCAGCAAGCGCAACCAGACCGCAGCCACCAGCGTAATCACCAGACCGGATAGCACCTCCACCCGTGGCTCCCATGGCGTCAGCATGATGCCAATGGCAGGCAACAACGTTCCCTGAAACACCATGGCGCCGGTGATATTGCCAAAAGCCAGGGTGTCCTTGCCTTTGCGCACCCACAGAATGCTATTCACCTTTTCCGGCAACTCGGTCGCGATCGGAATGATCAACAGCGAAAGCAGCAAGGTCGATACGCCGATGATGGTCGCAGCCTCTTCCACCCCGTGAATAAAGCCTTTAGCACCGGCCACCAGCAGGCCCAGCCCCAGAACCAGTTGCAGAACGATCACGATGGTATTGTTAGGCAGACCGATGCGGCAGAGGAACATCGGCTCTTCCGCTTCCGTCCCATGTCCGCTGCTCACCAGATGCTTGGAAGCCCGGATGGTCAGCAGAATGTAGATGAAGTAGATCAGCACCATGCCAAACCCGAGCGCAGCGCGTATTGCCGCTTGCGTGTGCGGAATAAACAGGGCCAGCGCCGCAAACGAAAACGCGACAATGAAGAAATCAAGATCACGCCTCAGGCCGGTTTTTTCCGGATGGAAGCGGCCTTGGACGCCGCGCTTGCGGAAGACCGCAAAGGCCATCAGAGAAATGGACAGCGTAGCCAGCATCAGAGGGGCACCGAGTATGGCCCCGACGCCGATTTCCTCATTGGTCTGCAGATTCTGCGTGCCTGCCAGCAAAGCCAGCAGCGGCACGGAAGTTTCCGGCAATGCCGTACCTACCGCGGCAAAGAGCGAGCCCGTCACCCCTTCCGAAATCCCCAGCTTTTCCCCCAGATGCTCCAGCGCATTGGTAAACACCTCAGCTGCGATTAGAATCACAATCAGCATGAGGAACAATTCAAAAAACACCATGGTTATGCATCCATTTCTTCAGTATCGGTCAAGGTGCGTGGCCCGTGTGGCACGCGACAAGTTTCAGGATTTTATCGGATAACATGAACGC
>DATMSO010000074.1:0-33036 GCA_035565335.1 Methylovorus sp. | reverse complement strand
GGAAGAAGTGGTGCAATCGGTGAAACGCGTATCGGACATCATTGGCGAGATCGCGGCCGCCTCACAAGAGCAGAGCGCTGGTATTGCCCAGGTGAATGATGCAGTGATCAAGATGGACGATGTGACACAGCAGAACACGGCGCTGGTGGAAGAAGCCGCTGCTGCTGCCGAATCGCTGATGGAGCAAGCCAATGGCCTGCTGAACTCGGTCAGCGTGTTCGTACTGGATGGTCAGGCCGCGCCTGCCGCCGCCGCGACTACACGCCGTCCGGCGATTGCCGCCGCGATGACCGGTCGCCCCGTGCCTGCGCCGCAGCCTAAGCTGCAAGCACCGGCCAAAACCGGTACCGATGACGAGTGGGAAGAGTTTTAAAGTTGTAAATGGTATTGGCTGACAGGCGCAGGTCTGTCAGCGCTATAAACGAGAGGTAATGCCTATGGACATTACCCGGTGCCAGGTGGAGATTGTCATGCATTGTTCTATTTTGCCGTCGCTAAGGTCGGCATGCCACAGCCACGCGGCTGCGCTATGCCCCGGACGGCTTTCCACCTGTCATGTTGTTCACGATGTGCCATTGGACCTCAGAGGCGCAATTTGCGGCAGCGTCTGATACCCAGTCGTGCATATTCATGCGATGCTGTTTGCCATATGGCTTGCAGGTTAGCGACGGATGAAATGCTGCTGACCTGATGGTATGGGCTTGATGGGTTGAAAAGAAAACAAGGTTAATTATGGTAACGAAATCCAGCCATGGTGGTGATCGCGAGTTCGAGTTTACACAACAGGACTTCGAAAAAGTACGGAAGCTGATTTACGCCCGTGCTGGTATCTCATTATCCGAAGCCAAGGTCGACATGGTGTATAGCCGCATTGGCCGTCGATTGCGTGCGCTGGGCATGAATTCCTTCAAGGTTTACCTGGACGCGCTGGAAAGCAACAGCAATCCTGACGAGTGGGAGGCTTTTACCAACGCACTCACTACCAACCTGACCTCGTTCTTTCGCGAAGAACACCATTTTCCCGTATTGGCAGAACACCTGCTGACCCTGAAAAAGCCGATTACCATCTGGTGTTCTGCCAGCTCAACCGGTGAAGAACCCTATTCGATTGCCATGACCGCCTGCGAGGCGTTTGGCACCATGCATCCACCGGTCTCCATCATTGCCTCTGATATTGATACCAATGTGCTCGCTACCGCCTCGCGTGGCGTGTATCCGGAAGATCGCCTCAGCAAGATGTCGCCGGAGCGCTGCAAGGCGTTTTTCCTGCGCGGCAAGGGCGCGCAGGAAGGCCTGGTGCGCGTGCGTAATGAGCTGCGCGAGCTGATTACCTTTCAGCAGGTGAATCTGCTGGCCGATGAATGGCCGTTGAAAGAGCCGTTCGACGCGATTTTCTGCCGCAATGTCATGATTTATTTCGACAAGCCGACGCAGGCCAAGATCATCAGCAAGTTTGTGCCGCTGATGAAACCGCATGCCTTGCTGTTTGCCGGACACTCCGAAAACTTCCTGTATGTCTCGCATGACATCAAGTTGCGTGGCAAAACTGTGTATGAGTTGAATGCGGCTTCTGCCGGGGCTAGCACGGAGTCCGCCATGAGCCGACTGGCAAGGGAGACCGTGTAACCATGCTGGTGAATGAAGAAATCTCCACCTCGCTTTACTACGATCGCACCTTTGATTGCGATGCCGCCAAGATATCACCAGGCGAGTATTACTACACCGATAAAGACATGGTGATCGTCACCGTGCTGGGCTCGTGTGTCTCCGCCTGTATCCGCGATACCGTGTCCGGCATCGGTGGCATGAACCATTTCATGCTGCCCGATGGTGGCAATGCCGACAAGGATAACCCGGCGTCTGAATCGATGCGGTACGGCGCCTATGCCATGGAAGTGCTGATCAACCAGCTGCTGCGCAATGGCGCCCGCCGCGAAAACCTCGAAGCCAAGATTTTTGGCGGTGGCAATGTGTTGCGCAGTTTTACTTCCATGAATGTGGGCGAGCGCAACGCGCTGTTTGTGCGCCAGTTTCTCAAGGATGAAAATATCAAGGTCACCGGCGAAGACCTCAATGATATCTATCCGCGCAAGGTCTACTTCTTCCCGAAAACGGGTAAAGTATTGGTCAAGAAGCTCAAGCAACTGAACAACTACACGCTTATCAAGCGCGAAGAAACCTACGCAAGCCGCCTCAAGACGGATACGGTGGGTGGTGAGGTTGAGCTGTTTTAGTTGAGCTGTTCTAGAAGTTAATCAACACATAACAAAAAAATTTAGGGAAGAGATTAAGCAGAATGAAGATCAAAGTATTGGTGATAGATGATTCCGCCTTGATACGCAGCCTGTTGACGGAGATCATCAATAGTCAGCCCGACATGGAGGTGGTCGCCACCGCTCCTGATCCGCTGATTGCGCGGGACCTTATCAAGCAGACCAATCCTGATGTGCTGACGCTGGACGTGGAAATGCCCAAGATGGACGGGCTGGATTTTCTGGAACGCCTGATGCGTCTGCGCCCCATGCCGGTGGTGATGGTCTCTACCCTGACCGAGCGTGGCTCGGAAATCACCATGCGCGCGCTGGAGCTGGGCGCCATTGATTTTGTCACCAAGCCCAAACTTGCCATCAGCGATGGTATCCGCGAATACGCTGACCTCATTGCCGACAAGATCCGCGCGGCCAAACAAGCCCGTATTTCTACCCTGGCACCGCGTAGCGCTGCCCCGGCCACGGGTGTGCCTCACCAGACTACCTCCATCCGCAATCCGCTGATCAGTAGTGAGAAGCTGATTATCATCGGCGCATCTACTGGCGGCACCGAAGCCATCAAGGCCTTTCTGATGGAAATGCCGCCAGATTGCCCGGGCATCCTGATTACGCAGCACATGCCTGCCGGCTTTACCCGTTCGTTTGCCAACCGCCTGGATTCCCTGTGCCAGATTTCCGTGGTTGAAGCCCAGGGCGGCGAGCGTATCCTGCCTGGTCATGCCTTTATCGCGCCGGGCGACAAGCATTTGCTGTTATCGCGCAGTGGCGCCAATTACGTGACGGAGTTAAGCGATGCCGCGCCCGTGAGCCGCCACAAGCCATCGGTTGATGTGCTGTTTGACTCAGCGGCCGCCCAGGCGGGCAAAAATGCCATCGGCGTTATCTTGACCGGTATGGGCAAGGATGGCGCCCTCGGCATGCGTGCCATGAAAGATGCGGGTGCCTATAATTTTGCGCAGAATGAAGAGAGCTGCGTGGTCTACGGTATGCCGCGTGAAGCGGTAGCGCATGGCGGTGTGGATGAAGAATTGCATCTGCGCGACATGCCTGCGCGCGTGCTGGCGTACTTGATGGCCAACAGCTCGCAGTCGCTGCGCGTGTAATTTTGCTAAGATGCTGATTAAAGCTTGCCTGGTTTTGGACGATAAACAAGGTAAGACCTTAATCATTGCTCGGTAACATGATTCAATTCGCTAACATCACGGATCGGCCTGACTGAATCATGGCAGCACATAACTATGGAGTTTTAGATGGCTAATCCAAATACCAAATTTCTGGTGGTTGATGACTTTTCAACCATGCGCCGAATCGTGCGCAACCTGCTCAAAGAGCTGGGCTACACCAATGTCGATGAGGCCGAAGACGGCGTCATGGCACTCAGCAAGCTGCGTGGCGGCAATTTTGAATTTGTCGTGTCCGACTGGAACATGCCCAATATGGATGGCCTGACCATGCTGAAGGAAATCCGCGCTGATCCCACCTTGTCTTCCCTGCCGGTGCTGATGGTGACGGCGGAAGCCAAGAAGGAAAACATCATTGCGGCGGCGCAGGCCGGTGCCAATGGCTACGTGGTAAAACCCTTTACCGCCGCCACGCTGGACGAAAAGCTCGCCAAAATCTTTGAAAAGCTGGAAAAGTCAGGGGCATGACATGAACGAGCCTCTTACCTCTGAAGAAACCAACACGTCGGCTGCTCCCGTGAGTACTAACGACGAAATTCTCAATCGTATCGGCCATGTGACACGTGCCCTGCACGATAATCTTTCCGGTCTGGGCTTTGACAAGATTCTGGAAAAAGCCGCCTCGGAGATTCCCGATGCTCGCGAACGCCTGAACTATGTGGCCAAGATGACCGAACAGGCGGCCGAGCGCGTGCTGAATGCGACCGATGTAGCGACGCCCTTGCAGAATGCCTTGTCGACCCAGGCGGCCGACTTGCAGAAGCGGTGGGATGCGCTGCTGGCAAGCCCGGCGCTCAAGAGCCAGTACGATGCGATTGCCACCGATACCATGGCATTCCTGGACCAGACCGTGAAGAACACCACGGAAACCAAGGACCTGCTGATGGAAATCATGATGGCGCAGGATTTTCAGGATCTTACCGGCCAGGTGATCAAGAAAATCACTACGCTGGCGCAGGATCTGGAGCAGCAGCTGGTACAAGTGCTGATTGACTTCTCGCCCGGCCAGATCAGTGTACCCAAAAAAGAAGCCGACACCGGCCTCTTGAATGGCCCGCAGATAGACCCGAATGCCGTGGATGTAGTGGCGAGCCAGGCGCAGGTGGATGATCTGCTGGACAGCCTGGGGTTCTGATTCTCAGGCATGACGCCAGGGGCTGCAGAGCCGTGCAGCGTCAGTCAAAAGAAAAAGCCGACATTTTTGTCGGCTTTTTTATGGCTATGTCGTGGCGATAGCTATCGCAAGTTGCTTATCAGGATATCTGGGAGAGGGGAGCGATCCTGATAACACATGACCGCGCTGTCTCGGCTTGCCTTATTCCACCACCGTATAACCCGCTTCTTCAATAATTGCAGCAACCTGGGGCCTGCTAAGACGGCTGTCAGCGGTCAGCTTGCCGCTGGCAAGATCTACCTCAACCTTTGCTGCTGCGTCCTCATTGTGGATGGCCTTGGTAACGGCGTTGACGCAGCCGCCACATACCATGCCTTCTACCTTGAATGTCTCCATGCGCATTGCTCCTGACGTGATTTGCTGAAAAACCGATTATACTGATGCTGTCCTTGTCACATCAGACTGATGTCGACAGCAAAGGTTTACCAGAGGGTAAATCTGCCGCCAGTGGGACCGGATGGCGAGCCGCGCATGTTGTTCCAGCGCGCCCGATTCAGGCAAATAAAAAAGGCCTGTGCAGAGCACAAGCCTTTGTTTTTGGTGGGAGATCGGGGGATCGAACCCCGGACAAACGGATTAAGAGTCCGCTGCTCTACCAGCTGAGCTAATCTCCCTTTGCGACTTCAAAATCGCGAAGAAGGCGAATTATCATTATAAACGTGACCTCTGTCAACCTTAAGTCACCAAATTCAGGAAGAGTATTCATGACAGTACAAGTTGTTGCCAGCCAGGCCTTTCAGGACCAGAAGCCTGGAACCTCGGGCTTGCGTAAGCGCGTGCCGGTATTTCAGCAGGCACACTATCTGCAAAATTTTGTGCAGAGCATTTTCGATACGATACAGGCGGCGCCCGGAGCGACGCTGGTGCTGGGCGGCGATGGCCGTTATTACAATCGCCAGGCTATCCAGATCATCCTCAAGATGGCGGCAGCTAATGGCTTTGGCCGCGTACTGGTCGGGCAGGGCGGTATCTTGTCCACGCCTGCCGCTTCGTGCGTGATTCGCAAATACAAAACCTTTGGCGGCATCATTTTGTCTGCCAGCCATAATCCCGGCGGGCCGGATGGCGATTTCGGCATCAAATACAACATGGAAAACGGCGGCCCGGCGACAGAAACCGTGACCGAAGCGATTTATGCCCGCAGCAAGGTGATCAGCGAATACCGCATCATGGATGCGGCGGATGTGGCGCTGGATGTGATCGGCGAAAGCCAGCTGGGCGATATGGTGGTGCAGGTGATCGATGCGGTGGCCGATTATGCTGAGCTGATGGAGTCGCTGTTTGATTTCCCCGCCATTCGCAGCCTGCTGGCGAGTGGCTTCCGCATGAAGTTTGATGCCATGCATGCCGTCACCGGGCCTTATGCCCGTGAGATTCTTGTGAAGCGTCTGGGCGCTGGGGAAGACGGCGTGATGAATGCCGTCCCGCTGGAGGATTTTGGCCAGGGCCATCCCGACCCTAACCTGACCTATGCCCATGAGCTGGTCGAGATCATGTACGGCGACAATGCCCCTGAATTCGGCGCCGCTTCGGATGGCGACGGCGACCGCAATATGATTCTTGGTGATCACTTCTTTGTCACGCCATCGGATAGCCTGGCGCTCATGGCGGCCAATGCACGCCTGGTGCCTGCCTATGCCAGCGGCATTGCCGGGGTCGCGCGCTCCATGCCTACCAGCGCGGCTGTCGACCGCGTGGCAGCGGAGTTAGGTATACCCTGTTACGAGACACCGACCGGCTGGAAGTTTTTTGGCAACCTGATGGATGCCGGCAAAGTCACGCTGTGCGGCGAGGAAAGTTTTGGCACTGGCTCAGATCATGTGCGCGAAAAAGACGGCCTGTGGGCGGTGCTGTTCTGGCTGAATATTCTGGCGATCAAGCGTCAGCCTGTGGCCACGCTGGTCAAGCGGCACTGGCGCCAGTTTGGCCGCAATGTGTATTCGCGCCATGATTATGAAAACCTGCCCACCGAAGCGGCACAAGGCGTGATGACATTGCTGCGCGACAGCTTTGAAGGTCTGCCGGGCCAGCGCTTTGGCCGCTATACCATCGCCAGCTGCGATGACTTCAGCTACACCGACCCGATTGATGGCAGCCTCAGCACCAAGCAGGGCGTGCGTATCCTGTTTGAAGATGGTTCGCGGATTGTGTTCCGGCTCTCCGGCACGGGCACAGAAGGCGCTACCTTGCGCATTTATCTGGAAGCCTACGAAACCGACAGCACCAAGCATGATCTGGATGCGCAGGATGCGCTGGCGGAGATGATCAAGATTGCCCTGACCATCTCGGAGCTTGCCATACGCACCGGTCGTGATACGCCTACCGTGATTACCTGATCTAGGTATCGCAAACGCGCAGGGGATAGCGTGCCTGACGGGCAATGGTCACCTGCGCCAAGCTGGCATTTACGGCGTTGAATGGATGGGCTTGATTGAAAAGGGCTTGAACTGAAAAGGGCGGTGAGGTGGGAATCTAGAAATCGCTGCCTGTGGCAGTGGGCACCGGTTCATCGCCCTGTTTGATGGTCATGGTGCCGCGAAACAGCCGCACATCCATGCGCCCCAGGAAAGACATCCCAAGCAAGGCTTCGCCTTGCAAGCCGGGGGTGATCATGGCCGCTACGTCATGCGCCTCCACATCGCCTATGCGCACGCTGCGCAGGCGGGTGATGTAGGCCACCGCATCGCCATTCGCCGTGCTTGTGCGCGCGGCCACATGGCTGTTCAGGCCCAACCGCTCGGCAGTACGACTGGAGATGGCCACGCCCGTGGCACCGGTATCCACCAGCACATCCACTTTTTCGCCATTGATCAGCGCCGTGGCACGGTAATGCCCATCCATGCCGCGCTGCAGGGTGACTTCGCCACCCTGGCTGCTGGGGTGGCGGTTGGGATTCATGCGGGCATCGACCACATAATAAATGCCCGCTGCCGCCAGCAACCAGGCCAGCACCGCCAGCCATGCTGTTTTGCTCACGCGCTTGCCTGCTTAGAAAGGCAGGTGCACGTGCGGTGCTGCCGCCAGAATCACACTGCGGAAAGCCTCCTGTATGCGGCGCAGCGCGGCTTCATCATCAGCTTCAAAGCGCAGCACGATCACAGGGGTGGTATTGGATGGCCGCATCAGGCCGAAGCCGTCGGTATATTCCACGCGCAAGCCGTCAATCGTGATGACTTCGGTGGCGCCGGAGAACTCGGCGGTTTTTTGCAGACTGGCGATCAGCGCATGCGGTTCGCCTTCGTTCATGTGGATGTGCTGCTCAGGCGTGCTCACGCTGTCGGGCAGGGCATTCAGCAGGGCGGAGGGGTCAGCCGAGCGGCTGAGGATTTCCAGCAGGCGCGCGCCGCTGTACAAGCCATCGTCAAAGCCATACCAACGTTCCTTGAAGAACACGTGGCCGCTCATTTCGCCGGCCAGTGCCGAGCCGGTTTCCTTCATTTTGGCCTTGACCAGCGAGTGGCCGGTTTTCCACATCAGGGGCAGGCCACCGCGTGCCTTGATCCAGGGGGCCAGATTGCGCGAGGATTTCACATCATAAATGATGGTGGCACCCGGCTCGCGCTGCAGCACATCTTCTGCAAACAGCAGCAGTTGGCGATCAGGGTAGATGATCTTGCCATTCTTGGTGACCACGCCGAGACGGTCGCCGTCGCCGTCAAATGCCAGGCCGATTTCGGCGCTGCCTTTGCCCAGGGCGACTATCAGGTCTTCCAGATTTTCCGGTACTGAAGGATCGGGGTGATGATTGGGGAAGTGGCCATCCACCTCGCAGAAAAGCTCTTCCACCTCGCAGCCCAAGGCGCGGTATAGCTTGCCGGCATAGGCGCCGGGCACGCCATTGCCGCAATCGACGGCAATGCGCATGGGACGGCTCAGCTTGATGTCAGAGGCAATGCGGTTGATGTAATCATCGGCAATATCATAGTCGCTGGCCTGGCCGCTGCCGGTGGCGAAATCCTGCTGCTCGATACGGGTACGCAAACGCTGGATGCTTTCGCCGGACAGTGTTTCTTCCGCAATCACCATCTTCAGACCGTTGTAGTCAGGCGGATTGTGGCTACCGGTGACCATGACGCCGCAACCGGTCTTGAGCTGGTGCGCCGCAAAATACACCATGGGGGTCGCCACCAGGCCCAGGCGAATGACATCAACACCCGTGCTCAGAATACCGCGTGCCAGCGCTTCAGCCAGCTCGGGGCCGGAGAGACGGCCATCGTAGCCTATGCAAATGGCTTTCTGCTGCAGCTTGACGGCCTCGCTGCCGATGGCCTTGCCTATCTGTTCGACAATCTCGGGCGTCAATGTTTTACCGACAATACCGCGGATATCGTAAGCCTTGAAAATCTCTTTGGGTGCTAGCATGCAATTGCCCTTATGCTGAATGGAATTGCCCCTATTCTAAACGGGATTCCGGCATTGCGGCTTCATCAAATCAGGCAATGCAGCGGGCAATAGTCCAGATGGATTAAAGCTGGAAAATTTTGACCATAAATATATAATGGTTATTATGGAATTCCCGACCTCACTTGTGCACAAATACAGCAAGGCTGCGCCGCGCTACACCTCGTATCCGACCGCCTTGCACTTTCACACCGGATTTGATGCCAGCGCCTGGCAGCGTGAGCTGCAAGCTAGTCGCGACAGTGGACGTGATATTTCGCTGTATGCGCATATCCCGTTTTGCGACACGCTTTGCTATTACTGTGGCTGCAATATGGTGGCCACTCGCGATTACAGCAAAGCCGAACGCTATCTGGAGGTGTTGTTGCAGGAGATCGCGCTGGTGGCAGACAGTGCATCTGCCGATCGCCTGGTGCGCCAGATGCATTGGGGCGGCGGCACACCTACCTATTTGCGGCCGGACGATCTGGTCAGATTGCATCAGGGCTTCGCCAGCCGTTTTCGTATCGCCAGTGATGCTGAAATCGGCTGCGAAATGGACCCGCGCGAGCTGACGCGGGCGCATGTGGACGCGCTGGCCTCCTGCGGATTCAACCGCCTGAGCCTCGGCGTGCAGGATCTGGATCCAGAAGTGCAGCAAGCTATCAACCGCATCCAGTCGCAAGAGCTGATCGAGCAGGTTTATGGCTGGATACGCGATGCCGGCATCAACAGCATTAATTTTGATCTGATCATCGGCCTGCCGCATCAGACCCCCGAGCGCTTTGCCCGCACGCTGGACGCGGTGATCGCCATGTCGCCGGACCGGCTGGCGGTGTTCAACTACGCGCATGTGCCGTGGATGAAAAAACATCAGCGCCTGATTCCGGAGTCGGCCTTGCCATCGCTGGATCAGCGCCTGGAACTGCTGCGCATGACCCTGGACCGGCTGACGGCGGCGGGCTATGTGCACATTGGCATGGACCACTACGCCAAGCCGGGGGACGAGCTGGTCATCGCCCAGCAGCAGCGCACGCTGTACCGTAATTTTCAGGGGTATACCACGCACAAGGATTGCGACATTCTGGCGCTGGGTGCCTCAGCGATTTCGCAAACCGAAAATGCCTATGCGCAAAATACCAAGGTGCTGTCGGAATACCGCGATGCGGTGACCGCAGGTCGTTTGCCGATCGAGCGCGGTTTGCAGGTGTCAGCGGAAGATCAGCTGCGTCGGGCGGCCATTACGCAAGTGATGTGCGATCTGCGGCTGGATAAGCGCGCATTCTCTGCGGCCTGGGAGATTGATTTTGATGATTATTTTTCTGCGTCGCTGCCCCAGATGGAGGAGATGCAGCAGGATGGCCTGTTGACCATGCAGGGCGATGAACTCTGTGTGACGGAATCCGGGCGATTGTTCCTGCGCAATATTGCCATGTTGTTCGATGGCCGGCAGGACGTGAAACCGGCTGTGAGTGGTCAGGCGGTTAACATCCAGCCCCGGTACTCCAATAGCATCTGAACAATCTGCGCCTGTTGCAAGGCGCAGGTTCATGTTCATAGGCTGCGAGGGCCGCTGCGTTATCGCCCGGCAGGACGGGCGTGTCGGCTTATTCTGCTTCTTCTATCCAAGCCAGCTGAATGGCTTCCAGTATCTTTTCTCCGCATTTTTCCGGCGCATCATCAAACTCTTCCAGATCCAGCACCCATTGATAAAGATCGGTGAAGCGGATGGTCTTAGGGTCGATGTCCGGGTGTGCGTCATACAGCTCTTCAGCGATGCGCAGGCTGTCAGTCCATTTCATGCGGTTTTCCTTGCGTGGATAGTCAATAAAAAATAACGGATTAAAAGCTCTTGGCCCGCTCGTATTGCAGTGGCCAGGGATGGTTTGCCCGTAACTCGCGTGCCGCATGCAGCGGCCAGTGCGGGTCGCTCAACAGCGTGCGCGCCATGAAAATCACATCGGCCTGATGCGTGGCGAGAATATGCTCGGCCTGGGTGGAGGTGGTGATCATGCCGACCGCGCCGCTGGCAATCTTCGCCTCATTGCGGATACGGCTGGCAAATTCGGTCTGGTAACCCGGCCCGGTGGGGATAACGGCATCGTGAATGAGCCCGCCACTGGAGCAGTCGATGAGGTCGATGCCGATTTCCTTGAGCCAGCGGGCAAATTGCACCGACTGGTCAATGTCCCAGCCGCCTTCTATCCAGTCGCTGGCCGAGATGCGCACGAACACGGGTTTATCCTGCGGCCAGAAGTCGCGCAGGCGTTTGGCAATCTCCAGCGGCAAGCGGCAACGGTTTTCCAGGGAGCCGCCGTATTCATCCGTGCGCTGATTGGCGAGCGGCGATAAAAACTCATGCAGCAGATAGCCATGGGCACAATGCAGCTCGACCACATCAAAGCCGGCGGCCAAGGCGCGTTCGGCAGCGGCCATGAAAGCATCGCCAATGCGGGCAATGCCGGCCTGGTCCAGCGCTTGCGGGGCGGCGTGTTGCGGGCTGAAGGGTATCGCGGATGGCGCGACGGTGTTCCAGCCGCCCTGATCCACCGGGATGCCGGTGCTGCCTTCCCAGGGACGGCTCGAGGATGCTTTGCGTCCGGCGTGTGCCAGTTGAATCGCGGCGGCGGCGCCTTGCCCGTGTATGAACTCGACGATGCGTTGCAAGGCATCGCGCTGGGCGTCGTTCCACAAGCCCAGGCATTGCGGCGTAATGCGGCCTTCGGGCAGGACGCCGGTGGCTTCTACCATCACTAGGCCGGCGCCGCCACGGGCAAAGCTGCCCAGATGCACCAGGTGCCAGTCATTGGGCATGCCATCGACGGCAGAGTATTGGCACATGGGTGACACAAAAATGCGGTTACGTATGGTGAGCTCGCGCAGGGTAATCGGGCTGAATAAATGGGCCATGAGGGACTCGCTTCCTAGGCAGTAAAAATGGGAATGTCGGCAATCTTTGGACGCCATTCCGCCGGGCCGGTTTCATGCACGGAGTGACCTTGGCTATCCACGGCCACGGTCACTGGCATATTTTCCACGGTGAATTCGTACACCGCCTCCATGCCGAGGTCGGCAAACGCCACCACACGGGCGGCTTTGATGGCTTGCGAAATCAGGTAGGCCGCGCCGCCGATGGCAATCAGGTAAACCGATTGATGATGGCGTATCGCCGCCACGGTTGCCTCGCCGCGCTCGGCCTTGCCTATCATGCCGAGCAGACCGGCTTCGCCCAGCATGGTGTCGGTAAAGCGATCCATGCGGGTGGCGGTGGTGGGGCCGGCAGGGCCGATGACTTCATCGCGCACCGGGTCTACCGGGCCGACGTAATAAATGAAGCGGTTATGGAAATCCAGCCCGTCCGGCAGTGGCTGACCGGATGCCAGCAGATCGGCAATGCGCTTGTGCGCGGCATCGCGCCCGGTCAGCAGTTTGCCGCTCAGCAGCAACTGCTCACCCGGCTGCCATTGCAGAATATCGGCCTTGGTCAGCGTATCGAGGTTGACCTCGCGCATGGGCGTGCCGGATTCCTGGGCAATCTGCGGCCAATCCTGCAGGCGCGGCACCGGCAATACGGCAGGGCCACTGCCATCCAGGGTGAAATGCACATGGCGGGTGGCGGCGCAGTTGGGAATCATGGCGACTGGCAATGACGTGGCGTGCGTGGCTGTCTGCAGGATTTTGACATCGAGCACGGTGGTCAGCCCGCCGAGGCCCTGGGCGCCTATGCCCAGGCGATTTACTTTTTCGTAAAGCTCCAGACGCAGCTCTTCAGCACGGTCTACCGGGCCGCGCGCCCGCAGTTCATGAATATCAATTGGCGCGAACAGCGATTGCTTGGCCAGCAGCACGGCTTTTTCTGCCGTGCCGCCAATGCCGATGCCCAATACGCCCGGAGGGCACCAGCCGGCACCCATGGTCGGTACCGTGCGCAACACCCAGTCAACGATGTTGTCGGAAGGCTCCAGCATGGCAAGCTTGGCCTTGTTTTCCGAGCCGCCGCCCTTGGCGGAAATATTAATCTCAACCTTGTCACCCGGCACCAGCTCAACATGCACCACCGCAGGCGTGTTATCGCGCGTATTCAGGCGTTTGCCCGCCGGGTCGGCAACAATAGAAGCGCGCAAGCGGTTGTCCGGGTCGCCATACGCCAGGCGCACGCCTTCATTGACCATTTCCTGCAGGCTCAATTTGGCATCCCATTGCACCTGCATGCCGACCTGGATAAACGCCACCACAATGCCGGTGTCCTGACATAGCGGGCGTTGCCCCTGGGCACAAAGATAAGAGTTGATCAGGATTTGCCCCATGGCATCGCGCGCGGCGGGCGCGGGTTCGCGTTGCCAAGCCTCATGCAGTGCCTGCAAGAAATCAGGGGAGTGATAGCAGGCAATGTATTGCAGGGATTGGTAAATGCTGTGTATGAAGTCGTCTTGCCGAATAGTGGTCATGGAAGCGCCCGGGGGATAAATGCCCTGGCATTATAGCGCTCAAGCTGTGGCTCACAAAAAAAGACCGCCATGCTGGTGGAGTCATGCATGGCGGATGCAAGAGATGTACATGAAGACCTGCGAGAGCAAGGTCATTTGTTTCTGCTGCAAGACCTGTGCCGTAGCTATCACCTATTTAAATCAATGGCTTGAATGTGTGGCAAGCCAAGGGGGTGGCTATATACAGCCAGTTGGTTGTATGCAGCCACCAACGATGCAGCTGGCAATGAGTGAAGCGGATTCATTCTTTAAGTGGCTGATCATGTTAAAATTCTGCCTATTTACTTTTTAAGCCCTTGGAAAATTGAACATGTTTAGCACGGCAAAAACCCTGAACGTCGCAGATCCTGAACTCTGGCAGCACATTGAAGCAGAGCGTCAGCGCCAGGATGAGCATATTGAACTGATCGCTTCTGAAAACTACACCAGCCCTGCCGTGATGCAGGCGCAGGGTTCGCAGCTGACCAACAAGTATGCGGAAGGTTATCCAGGCAAGCGTTTTTACGGTGGCTGTGAGTTCGTTGACCAAGTTGAACAACTGGCGATAGACCGTGTGAAGCAACTGTTCGGTGCCGAATATGCCAACGTGCAACCGCATTCCGGCTCTCAGGCCAACCAGGCCGTGTACTTCTCCATTCTGAAGCCAGGCGATACCGTCATGGGCATGAACCTGGGCCACGGCGGTCACCTGACCCACGGTTCGCCTGCCAACCTGTCCGGCAAGCTGTTCAACATCGTGCCTTACGGTCTGAACGAAAAAGAAGAGATTGATTACGACGAGATGGAGCGCATTGCCATCGAGTGCAAGCCCAAGCTGCTGATCGGCGGTGCATCTGCCTATGCCCTGCGTTTTGACTGGGCACGCATGGCCGAGATCGCCAAAAAGGTCGGTGCTTATTTCATGGTCGACATGGCGCATTACTCCGGCCTGATTGCGGCGGGTGTGTACCCTAATCCTGTGCCGCATGCTGACTTTGTCACGTCCACCACCCACAAGACACTGCGCGGTCCACGTGGCGGCATCATTCTCGCCAAGGCCGAGTTTGAAAAGTCACTGAACTCCAATGTGTTCCCATCCCTGCAGGGCGGCCCGCTGATGCACGTCATCGCCGGCAAGGCCACGGCCTTCCTCGAAGCCTTGCAACCGGATTTCAAGGTATATCAGGAGCAAGTGCTGAAGAACGCCAGCATCATGGCGCAAACCCTGGCCGAGCGTGGCCTGCGCATTATCTCCGGTCGCACCGAGTCGCACGTGTTCCTCGTGGATCTGCGTCCGAAGAACCTGACCGGCAAGGCAGCCGATGCTTACCTGGGTCAGGCGCATATCACCGTGAACAAAAATGCTATTCCAAACGATCCGGAAAGCCCATTTGTCACTTCCGGTATCCGTATCGGTTCTCCAGCGATCACCACCCGTGGTTTCAAGGAAGAAGAAGCACGCCTGGTCGCCAACCTGATTGCCGACGTGCTGGACAACCCGACCGATGAAGCCGTGATTGCCGCCACCAAGGCCAAGGTACACGCCTTGACCAGCCGTTTCCCGGTATACGGCGCTTAAGTACCATCACCATCGCGACACATGAAAGGGGACATGTGAAACAGCAAGCCAGCGTATCCATCTCCATGGAGGAGGCCATGCCTCTTTCATGGGCGAACGCCTTGCTGCCTGTTTTGCAGACCCTTTCCTGTGTGGCTTTTAAACTGCCTGGTCAATATTCATGAAGTGTCCTTTTTGCGGTACCGATGATACCCAGGTGATTGATTCCCGGGTGAATGAAGAAGGCAACTCCATCCGCCGCCGCCGCCGTTGCGCGGCTTGCGACAAACGCTTTACCACCTATGAAACCGCCGAGCTGCACCTGCCGCAGGTAGTTAAGCAGAATGGCAACCGCGAAGAATTCAACCGCGACAAGCTGCGCCTTTCCTTTACTCGTGCCTTGCACAAGCGTCCCGTCCCCACAGAATATGTCGATCGTGCCATCGAGCACATCGTGCAAAAGCTGCTGGCCAAAGGCGAGCGCGAAATCATGGCGCGCGACCTCGGCGAGAGCGTGATGCAGGAGCTGCGTCTGATGGACAAGGTAGCCTATGTGCGCTTTGCCTCGGTGTATCGCAGTTTCCAGGATGTCGACGATTTCAGCGATGTGATTCGCGATCTCGACAAGCCTCACCGTCGCCTGACGGACCCTGCCGGAGAATAAGCCGTGTTCAGCGCGCTCGATCATCAGATGATGGCGCGAGCCCTGCGGCTGGCAGAGCAGGGCCTGTATACCACCACCCCCAACCCCCGCGTCGGCTGCGTCATCGTCAAGGATGGCCACATTGTCGGCGAAGGTGCGCACCTTAAGGCCGGCGAGCCGCATGCCGAAGTGCACGCCTTGCGTCAGGCGGGCGAACTTGCCCAAGGCGCCGATGCCTATGTCACCCTCGAACCCTGCAGCCACCATGGCCGCACCCCCCCTTGCGCTGATGCCTTGATCAAGGCCGGGGTGAAGCGCGTGGTCGCTGCTATGCAAGACCCTAATCCGCAAGTCGCAGGCAGTGGGCTGCAGCGACTGCAAGCACAAGGCATCGACGTGCAGTCTGGTTTGCTGGAAGCGCAGGCGCGCAGCCTCAATGCCGGTTTCATTTCGCGCATGACGCGCCGCCGCCCATTTGTGCGTAGCAAGATTGCCGCCAGCCTGGATGGCGCCACGGCGCTGCAAAACGGCATCAGCCAATGGATTACCGGCCCCGAGGCGCGCAAGGATGTGCAGCACTGGCGCGCGCAATCCTGCGTCATGCTCACCGGCATAGGCACCGTGTTGGCCGATGATCCGCAACTGAGCGTGCGCGATGATGCGGGCGAGCTGCAGGGCCGCCAGCCCTTGCGCGTCATCGTCGATAGTCATCTGCAGATTTCACCGCAGGCGCGCATCCTGCAGGGTGGCAACGCCCTTATCGTCTACGGCAGTGCCAGCGCCGACCGCATTGCCGCGCTGTGCCAGCATGGCGTGGAACTGATGCACTTGCCGGATCATCAGTCACGGGTCAGTCTGGATAGCCTGCTGGAACTCCTGGCGAGCCGCGGCATCAATGAAGTGATGGTGGAGGCGGGCGCAACCCTGAATGGCGCCTTGCTGCACCAAGGCCTGATAGACCAGCTGATTCTGTACTACGCCCCCAAACTGCTGGGCGACCATGCTCGCGGCATGTTTGGCCTGCCCATGCTGCAAACCATGGCAGGACGCGTTGAGCTGGATATTAGCGACATGCGGCTGGTGGGCCGCGATATCCGGCTCTTGGCTACCCCGCATCCGCCACAACCCTGATATCCCCCGCGTCCGGAAACGGGCGCCCAATCCTGGAGACGCCGGGCGTGCTTGTCGATACCCATTGCCATCTTGATGCAGCGGAATTTGATGCCGACAGGGCAGAGATTGCTGCGCGCGCGCATGCCGCCGGCGTCGAGCGTATCGTGGTGCCTGCGGTAGAAGCGGCCAATTTTGAGGTGGTGCAGGCATTGGTTGCCGAATTCCCCTGGTGCCGCTACGCCCTTGGCATACATCCCTTGTTCATTCCCCGTGCCAAAGAAGAGGATATCGATACCCTCAAGCAACAGCTGGAACAGCGCTTGCCGGTTGCGATCGGTGAAATCGGCCTCGACCTTTTCATTCCCAACCCGGATATCGAACGCCAGCAGGCGTTTTTCGTGGCACAGCTCAAGCTGGCGCGCGACTTTGATCTGCCCGTGATCCTGCATGTGCGCAAATCCAGCGACCTCATCCTCAAGCACCTGCGCCGCATCGGCGTGAAGGGCGGCATTGCCCATGCCTTCAATGGCAGTTTTCAGCAGGCCGAGCGGTTTATGGAAATGGGCTTCAAGCTGGGATTTGGCGGCGCGATGACCTATGACCGCGCGCTGCATATCCGCGAGCTGGCGCGGCAATTGCCGCTGCAAGCGCTGGTGCTGGAAACCGATGCACCCGATATTGCGCCGGAATGGCTGGGCCATCGGGGACGTAACAGCCCGCACGAGCTGCCCGCGATTGCTCAGGTGCTGGCAGAGTTACGAGGCCTGCCCGTCGCCGAAGTCATTGCTGCCACAGGCAAAAATGCCCGCGAAGCCCTGCCTGCGATAGCCTAGTTATGCACATGAGCTCAAGTTCTACATTAACTTGCAGCGAAAAACCTTAACAATCCAACGACATAACGTAAGTTATTGTTTTTAAATGGGTATTTTTAAGACTATTTTTTAGGCGTTTTAAAAAATCCCTTACGGCAGCCATAGTTACATTTTTAAGTCACAGCTGTTCACAGTTTTATCCACAGAAATTGTGGATGAGATATCTCTCTGCATCCTTGCACGCTCAGGTACGTCCACTCTCGCAATACTTACTTAGGTATACCCATCAGGCCAGCCCGCTCAGGGCGTATTCACCAGCGCGTCGGTGTCCGGCAGATAGGCGAAAATCCATTCGCTATAGCTGGTCTGCTTTTCAAAGCTTTGAAAGATAGGCGGAAAATTGCGTTGTTTGAATGGCTTGCCCTGCGCCAGGCTGTAAACGCCCATGATGCCGCCACTTGGCGCTTCCAGGGTTCCCCAGCTGGCCATACCGGTCAGCGGGTCGGCATACAGGGTTCTCAGATAGCGTTCCGGTCTGGGAAAACGGTTATCCCTTACCAGCTCTTCCAGCGAGCGCGGGTACTGTTTCACCAGTCCGGGCGAGCGCTGGTAATAATTGCCGATGGCTTCGCGTATTTTGGTGCCCACCCGCAGCAGTTCCTGTTCGCGTTCGCGCTGGCGCAGATTGCTCCAGCTGTTGGCGGCCTCAGCCAGCACCAGTCCGGCGAGCACGATCACCAGCAAGATGCCCAGCAGTGCAAATCCGCGCTGAGCCGGCGCTTTACCAGTCGGCATAGGCCGTCCCATCTTCCGCGATCTCGACGGAGCCGCTGCGGATATCGTAGATAGCCCCTTTGGTTTCGGGATCAGCCGGGGCGATGAAGGTCCAGGTTTGCGTGCTTTTGGTGATGGGGTCTTCCGGTATGCCGCGCAGGTATTTGCCTTGCACCAGGTCTTCCAGCGTATCCGGATAGGCAGCGTTATCGGCATAGTATTTGTCGATGGCATCGCGCATGGTGGCGAGATCATGCTTGAGCGAGGTCTCCTGCGCGCGAGAGATGGTATCGAAATAACGCGGGGCAACCAGGCTGAGCAGCGTGGCGATAATCGCCAGCACGACCAGCACTTCAATCAGGGTGAATCCTCTGCGCTTATGCATTACCACTCCCGGTAGGGGCGTTTGTCCAGCCCGGTTTCGCGCGATAAGGAGTAGACGTCATAAACATCGTCGCCCGGCTGCGGATCATCAAAAGAGCTGGCATAACTGCGCTTGCCCCAGGTGGCGTCGGCATTGGTCTCGCTGGCAGGGGCAAAGGGATCCCGCGGAATACTGCGCAAGAACGTGAGCTTGCGCTTCTTGGGGTCGCGCTGGTTTTCCACCCCTTGCACCAGTATCTGCAAACTGGGCGGATAGCCCGATTGCCCCGGGATTTTCTTGATCAGGCCATCGTCGCCGGCTTTTTTATACGCATCCAGCGCATCGCGAATCTGCCACAAGGCGCGCCTTAACTCCTGCTCCTTGCTGCGCTTGATCGACATCTGCACCATGGGTGCCGCAGAGCTCATGATCAGCGCCAGCAAGACCAGCGCCACCATCAGCTCGATCAGGGTAAATCCCCGCATTGTCAGTCTGCGCATCATGGCTCAGGGGGCTGTGGCGCCTTGAGGCGCGCCGATCTGGTCTACCGGCCGCATCACCGAGTCGGCAAAGGCCTTGTCCTCGCGTGCCCGCGCTGCCTGCACATCCTGCGGCGTCGCCGCGGTGGCCTGTTGCGCAACAGGAGCCTCCTGCACCGCCGCACGGCCTGCGGCTTTGTTCGTGCCGCGGTCCACGCCCGCCGGGAAGGCGGTGTACATGGCATCTGCCGGGGTAATGTTGCTGATAATGCGCGGCGTAATCAGCAGTGCGATTTCTTTTTTGGTGCGATCGTTATTGCGGTCGGTGAACAGCTTGCCGATGAGCGGCAGGTTGGCCAGCCCAGGCACCTTGTTGGAAATCTTCTGCTCGTCATCACGCAGCAGGCCCGCCAATACCTGGGTTTCGCCGTTTTTGAGGCGAAGCATGGTATTGGCGTTACGCGTGCCTATGGTATAGGTCACGGTGCCTGAGCTGGAGGTGATCTTGTCGGTCTGGTTGCTGACCTCCAGCCCCACCTTGATCGATACCTCGTCATTCAAGAGCACGGTAGGCTCCACATCCAGCTTGATGCCCACCTCGATATAACTCACCGACTGCGACACAAAGCCGGTGGAATTGGCGATGCTGGTCAGCACCGGAATACGGTCGCCGACATGGATCTTGGCTTTTTCGCGGTTCTTGACGCGTATGCGCGGATTGGCGAGCAGGTTGGTATCGGTATCCTGTTGCAAGAGATTCAGCGCCAGTACCGGGTCGCTGATGCTGAATACCCCCAGGTCCGAATTGAAGTTTCTCAGCTCACGCACGGTCAGCTCTCCTGGGCTCAATGTCGTGGTGCCATTCACCGTATCGCGGCCCTGCACGCCCACACTCACCGCGCTGGGGTAGCGGATGCCGATGGCCTCCAGGCTGCGGCGGTTGATCTCCAGCACTTCCACTTCCAGCACCACTTCCGGCTCCGCCATGTCCTGCGACATGATCAATTTTTCGGCGGTACGGATGGCTTCCGGCGTATCGCGCATGACCAGTGTGTTCAGCTTCTCATCGATGTAGACATCCTTGCTTTTCACCACGGTCTTGATCATGTTCATGGCCTTTTTGGCCTCGGTGTTGCCAAGGTAAAAGCTGCGCACATACATTTCCTGGTATTCCTGGCTGCGGCTCAGCGGGTAAATCATCAGCGTGTTGTCATTCAGCACCTTTTTGGCGAGCTGGTTGCTGGTGAGAATGACTTCAATCGCGTCTTCAATCGGCGTATTGCGCAGGAAGAGGCTGGTGCGCTGGTCATTCGGCATGTCGTGGTCATAGGTAAAGTTGATGCCCGCCGCCTTGGAGATAAACTCGAATACCGACTTGATCGGCACATCCTTGAACTCCAGAGTAATCGGCTGTTTGAACGCTGACTTGATCAACGGCGGATTGGCAATCTTGTCGATGCGCTTCTGTTCGATGTCTTCAAACAGGGCGCGGGCGGCGACATGGTTGCTTTCTTCGGCCAGCACAGCGCGGGCGATGTTCTGTGCGCCCTCGCTATCGCCCGCCTTCAGCAGCGCCTGCGCACGCTGCAGCATGGCATCATGCCGCCCCGCGTTGCTGAGCTGGCGCAAGCCTTCCTGCGCGCGCTGGTTCTGATTATCCAGCCCCAGTACGCGGTAATAGCCAGCTTCAGCTTCGGTCATGCGACCTTGCTGCTTGTTCTGGTCTGCTTCTTTCAGCAGCAGGGTCAGCTGCATGTCCTGTTGCTGCTTCAGGTAAGCGCGGTATTGCGGATTATCGGGGAAGGTCCGCACCAGCTCGCGCAAGCGGGCAATGCCACCTTCAATATCACCGGCATTCACCAGCGCACGGGCTTCCTGAAATTCGGCATTGCCTTGCTGCAGCTTTTTCTCCTGCGCGGAACAGGCGGCCAGCCCCAGCATCAATGCAACAACAACAGCGCGATAAGGGCGGGGCATACTCAATTGATATCTCCAATCATCATGGGAACTTCGGTATTCAAGGGGCGGTAGCTCATGATCATCTGCGGCGGCTCCATGCGTTTCACCTGCCATTTGCCGATGACATCGCCTTCGCGCACGGTGTAATTCAATGCACCCTTGCTGAGAAACACCGTCAGCTGGCCGTTATTGACCAGCTTGCCGGCGTAGGTAAACGGCAGGGCAGGGGTTTGCGGTACCGGCGGTGCTTCGGCTGCCTGGGCAGACGCTGGCGGCTCCGGCATCTCCAGATTAAACAGGTTGGGAATCGGCTCATCGCTGGTACGCTGGCTCAGCTTGCGTATATCCAGCGCGTCGTCATCTGCGGCTTCTTCACCGCGCGAGCCGGAGGCAAATACCTGGCGATCTGCTGCTACCTTCGCGGGTGTAGCGGGCTGACTGGCCTTGTTGACCTTGGGCGCTGCCACGGCAACTTCAGCCTCGGGTTCGCTGATCGATGTCCACGCGGTGGCGCCCAGAGTCAGCGCCAGGGCGAGCCAGATGGCGTACCGGGAAAAAGGCGTGCGTGCGCTCATGTCGGGCTCCGCTGCAAAAACACGGTGAAACGCAGCCGGGCTTCCAGCATGTCAGTATTGATATCCGGGCGTTTCAGGGTGATGTCATTCAGCGCCGCCGAAGGAATGCGCTGCAATACCTGATTGGCAAAACTGCGTATCTCGACATAGCTGCCGCGTACTGGCAGGGTGATCTGGTAGCGGCTAAAGGCGGCAGCCGGGTTGCGCGCCAGCGTATAGTCGGCTTTTTCCGGGGTCAGCCCATGTTCGGTGGCGGTGGTCAGCATCACCCCCAGCAGCCGCGTGGCGTCGTTCTCGGCGGGTAAAAAGCCATAAAAAGTATTGAGCGTGGCTTGTGGCGAGCGGTCAACAAAGCGGGCCTGGTGTTGTGGCATGGTGGCACGCAGAACCTCCATTTCTTGCGCTTGCTGCGCCAGCTGGGCATGGCCTGGCACCAGCCAGCCCACCACCAGCGCGACACTGATTACTAGCAGGCTCAGCCCGAGCAAGCCCTGCCAGCCCAGCTGGCGCGCCCGGTAATGCAGCCAGGCCACCATGGCATGCTGCTTTACTGTATCCATGCGGCCTCCACGACAAAATGCACCGGCATGGGCTTGCCTTCGCTGTGCTCATGCGTCAGCAAAAACACATCCCGCAAAATTGCTTGTGCGGCCAGCTTTTGCACATAGGCGAGCATGCCTTCCACGTCCATCGCTTCGGCGGTGATGCGGATTTTTCGCTGCCTGGCATTGGGCTCAATCGCCAGTAGCTTGACCTCGGGCGTATTCAGGCCTTCCAGCGTCTTGAACAGTGGCCGCCAGGGCAGGGCCAGTTCAGCCATCACGGTTTTCACCGCGGCTATCTCATCGCGTTTGGCGGCGTTTTCCTTGCCGCTCAGGCTCAGCGCGCTGGTACTGCGGCGCGGTTGCTGCCATTGCTGCATGTCCTGCTCCAGTTTTTGTTGTTGTTCGCTTTGTTGCTGCCAGGCCATGCCGGTGGCAACCGCGGCGCCAGCGCCGATCAGCAACAGCAGGCGGGCAAACGAGGTTTGCGCCTGGGCCGCGCGGCCATGATTGAGTACCAGGGATTTCATCATGCGATCTCCGCCAGCTCGGGCTGGCGTACAAAAGGAATTTCACGGCTGAAATGCTGCAGCGCACGGCCACTGATATGCACGCGCGGCGCCCCCGGCTCGGCGCTGTAGACTAGCACCGGCCACGGCTGGCTATCCAGCCCGGCCAGTATGGCGTCACGCTGAATCAGGGCAGGCAGCGCCTCGGCATGCGCGCTGTGGCATTGCACGCTGCGCCATTGCCCGTGCTGTTGCAGCAGCACGGCGATACGGCCCTGCTCCAGCACGGCCAGGCAGAGGCCGGCGGTCTTGTCTGCGCGGCCTTTGCCGGTACGCTTGCTGCGCTGGCGTGCAGTTTCGTTGATGGCCTGCATCAGCAGCGGATGTATATGCTGCAGCCGCATGCCGGCCTCGGCGAAACAAAGCTGCAAGGCTTGCACCAGGCCGGGCTCCACCCCGCTGGCGATGGCGGCGTTACCATAGCCTGCCGGGCTCACACGCAGATCCCATTGCCGTGCGGGTTCGCCATAAGCCTGGGTAAAGCAATGGCGCACAAAGGCATTTTTTTCTTCTGGCCGGCTCAGGCTGGCATTCCAAGGGATCAGTACATAGCGCACCAGATGGTTGGACAGCACCACGCGCGGCTGACAGCCCTGCCATGGTTGATCGCGCAGCGCCACGGCCAGCTGGATGAGCGCGGCCTGCCAGATGGCGGGGGCGGGGGTGCCTGCCTGTGCGGTATCGTCCGGCAAGGCATGCGGCGTGCGGGCAATCGCGATCACTTCTTCGCATACCACGCGCTGTTTGCGCCAGCCGCTCAGGCGTGTCAGTACCAGCTGGTGTGGTTGCAGCAGCACGCGCAATTCGTCGCGTCCAAAGTGGCTAATAAGCGGCAGGCGCGAAAGCAGGCCGGGGGAGGTGCCGGGGCGGAGGCTAGACCAGCGAGGTAACACGGTTGATCTCCTGTAAGGTGGTTTCGCCGCGCCGCACCATATCCAGCGCGGCTTCGCGCATGGTGCGGGTACCATTGGCGCGGGCGGCTTCTTTGACCTTGCGCACGGGTTCACGGGTGACGATCAGTTCGCGGATCACATCGTTAAACACCAGCAGCTCGGCTACCGCCTTGCGGCCCTTGTAACCGGTGCCATGGCAATGGCCGCAGCCCTGGCCGGTGCGGAAGTGAAACCCGGGCAGCATGTCGGCGCTAACGCCGGATTTGGCCAGCAGCTCGTCATCCGGCATGTCATCCACCGCGCAGTGCGGGCAGATGATGCGCACCAGCCGCTGCGCCATGATGCCGTTGATGGCAGACACAAAGCTGTAAGGGTCGACGTTCATATTGGTGAAGCGGCCGATGACGTCAAACACATTGTTGGCGTGCACCGTGGTCAGCACCAGGTGGCCGGTGAGGGCAGACTGCACGGCAATCTGCGCGGTTTCTGAGTCGCGGATTTCACCCACCATGATCTTGTCCGGGTCGTGCCGCAAAATACTGCGCAGGCCGCGGGCAAAGGTCAGGCCTTTTTTCTCGTTGACGGGAATCTGCAGTACGCCCGGCAGCTGGTATTCCACCGGGTCTTCAATGGTGACGATCTTGTCCTGACCGTTATTGATTTCGGAGATGATGCCGTACAGCGTGGTGGTTTTGCCCGAGCCGGTAGGGCCGGTGACCAGCAGCATGCCGTAGGGCTCTTCGGCCAGCAGGCGGAAGCGCGCCATGATGGATTCTTCAAAACCCAGCACTTCCATGCTGAGGCCCTTGGCCTGATCGGTGACCGCCTTGCGATCCAGAATCCGCAACACGGCATCTTCGCCAAACACGCTGGGCATGATGGACACGCGCAAATCCACCTCGCGCCCCATCGCCATCACCTTGAAGCGACCATCCTGTGGCACGCGCCGCTCGGCAATATCCAGCTCGGACATGACCTTGATGCGCGAAATCGCCTGCTCGGCCTGCGTCAACCCCTGCACGCTGCCCACCATGTTCAGCACGCCGTCGATGCGGTATTTGATGGTGAGACCGTGCGGGTCGGTTTCCATGTGTATATCGCTGGCACCCGCCTTGAGCGCGTCATACAGCGTGGAGCGCACCAGCTTCACCACCGGGCTGGTGTCTTCAGAAATCGAGCGCAGCGAAATATCCTCAATGCCGCTGTTGCCGCTTTCGGCATCGCCATGCTCGGGCAATATGCCATCCATGGCGCGCATGCTTTCTTCAAAGCGGGCGAGGTAGGCGGCAAAATCCTTGCGGTGCGCCAGCGCCCAGCGGGCGGGCTCAGTCAGGCGCAGCTCCATGCGGCCATGCAGATATGGGTCCAGCGGGTTGGCGCAGACCATATGCAGCTGGTCGTCTTCATCGCGCAGGGCCATGCATTCCTGTTTGCTGGCTTCGGCATACGGCAGCAGGGCAAAATCCGGCGTCAGCGCATGCAGCTCAGCCATGGGCAATACGGGGTAGTGCAGCAAGGCGCCGAGTGCCTGGGCAAAACTATCGGCATCCAGCGCCGAGAGTTCTTCCAATACATCCAGCACATGACGCTGGCTCTGGCTGGCAAGCTGGCGCGCTTGTTCTACCTGTGCCAGCGTGAGTTGGGCTTGCGGGAGTAGCGCAGGCGGGCTCATGGTGTCGTTGACGGTGCCTTGCGCGGCAAGCTGATCGAGCGCAGGCGATAACATGGCGTCCATAGGCTGGTTCATTGAATATTCCCCGCCAGTTCAAAAATCGGCATATACATCAGCACCACTACCACGCCGATCACCAGGCCGATCACCACCATCAGCAAAGGCTCCAGCAGGCGGGTGAACCAATCCACGGCGCGGGCAATTTCCTCGTCGTAAAACACGCCGATGCGTTCCATCATCTCGCCCATGCGGCCGGTGCGTTCGCCCACGCGCAGCATGCGGATGGCGATGGAGGTGGTCATGCCATGCTCTTCCATGGCGCTGGAAAGCGGCTTGCCTTCGCGTATGTCACGCTCGACCAGCGCCAGGCTGGCACGCAAGGCTGGTTGCAATAGCGAAGACACCATCTGCATCGCCATCACCAACGGAATACCGCCGCGCAACAGCATGCCCAGCGTGCGGTAAAAGCGGGCCAGCTGGTAGATGCGCATGGTTTCGCCCAGCGCGGGGATCTTCCACACCTGATTCATGATGGCGGCGCGCACGCTCTGGCGGCTCAGCACATAGCCCAGCGCGCTCACCACGGCAATGAATCCCATAAACACCTGCTGGCCGTGCTCTTGCAGCAAACGGCCCCAGGCCAGCAATACTTGCGACATCCATGGCAGGTCTGTGCCTGCACTTTCATAAATCGTGCTGAACTTGGGCACCACATAGCCCAGCAAAAACAGCATCACCAGCCCGCCGACAATGATCAGGAGCACCGGGTAAATGGACGCGGTGACGATCTTCTTGCGCACGGCATCCAGCTGACCCTGATACGTCACATGGCGGCCCAGTGCCTGCACCATGTCGCCGGTGCGTTCGCTACTGCGGATCAGCGCGACATACAGCGCGGGGAATACCTGCGGAAAGCGCTCTAGCGCGCTTGATAGTGGCAGGCCCTCATACAGCGCCGCCATCACCTGGGTGAGGATGGTTTTGGACTCAGCATTGGCTTCTTTTTCCGCCAGCGCCTCTATCGCCTCCACCAGGCTCAAGCCCGAATCCAGCAGCGAGAGTAGCTCCTGGCTGAACAGCATCAGGTTGAATTTCTGCTTGCCCAGCCCACGCGCCACGGCCAGCTTGCCCTGTGCCTTGGTCGCCAGCACGCTATAGCCCTGCGCCTCGGCCTGCAGCTGGGCTTGTATCGCATCGCCCGCATCCAGCACCAGCGACTGAATCTGCTGCCCGCGGGCCACTTTCAATTCAAATTTCATGGCAGTTCAACTCTCAGTTCCAATTTCATCGCGCTCGTATTTCATATGCTTGCATGGCATCGCCTTATTGCGCCTCATGCCAGCGCGTTAACGGTACAGATCATTCTTGTGTCGCAGGTACGCCATCCCGCCGCTACCAGTTCACCACATCGGCAAACTCATCATTGCCGCCGGCCTGGCCATCCTTGCCAAACGACCACAGGTCAAATTCCCCATGCTCGCCCGGATATTTGTATTGATAAGGCTTGCCCCACGGATCATTCGGCACGGTTTTCTGCAGATAAGGCCCTTGCCATTTCGGCTCATCCGACGGCGCGCCATTCAGTGCTGCCAGCCCCTGCTCCGTGGTCGGGTAATGCCCGGTATCCAGTCGGTATTGATCCAGCGCTTTGCCCAGCGCATCTATCTGCGCCTTGGCGGTTTTCACTTCCGACTTGCCAATCTGCGCGAAATATTTAGGCCCGACATAGCCCGCCAATAGGCCAATGATGACCATGACAACGAGGAGTTCGAGCAGGGTGAAGCCGCGGGATTTATACGCGATCGGAGCGAAGGTTTGGGTCATTGGGTGTTCCTGAACATGAGTAAATTTAAAATACTGAAACTCAAGAGCCTGCCAGGCAGGCTCTGTCTAACATTTTTAATAAGTCGTTGCTGAGGACCCTGTTCCTGGCACGTAGCCAGAAGCCTTAATCTCGATCAGGTCACCAGTAATGGTCTGACGGAATTTGATAACGTCCGCTAATGGTGTGCTTGTATACGTCGCGCTAGGGCAGGAAGCTTCTATGTAGTAAAGAGAAGTTCCCTCTTGTGAGATAGTTGATGAGTATTGGTAAGAGGTGAATGTCACCCAATTAGGACTCAATGCCGCTGCTTGCTGTGCAGCTGTAGGGGTGCCGTAGGGGTATGAGGTCAGTCCATTTATCGGGGTGCTCGCAGCCGGTGCTGATGTAGTCAGTGGCAGGTCGACATAGCCAGCGCTTTGTCGATATTGCACCGAGGTATGGGTGCGTCCGGCGCGGAATGCACCAAAGTCAGTACTTGAGTTGGTGAAATAGTAGGCTACATTGACATCAGATGAACTGTTATATGCCCCAAATCCGCCATAAGCGATATCATTCACTTGAAAAATCTGGATGCCAGGGGTATTCAGGTCATAGTCGTTCCCTGTTAATGAAGACAGTCGAACGCCAAAAATGCACATATTGGTAGTGGTATTACGCCACAGGTAATTACGCAGGGTTCCAATACGCACACTGGTGTTATTGGTATGCGCAGCATCGTTGAGATTGAGTGCTATCGTACGTAATGCAACTATCGAATAGCCACTAATGGGTGGGGTGGTTGCACTTGCAGGCGAAACATCGCAATCGCCGCAGTATCTATACGCTGAGGTTCCTCCCGTGACGCTAAATCCTGTCGTTGGAAGAGGCACAAAGCCAGCAGCCATGGTGTAAGCCGAAGCCAGAGCAAATGCGCTGGTCATTGCTATTTTCAGTGCTCGAATTTTCATGATGTTCTCCCTTGAGTGACAGTACGGCAGGAACCTGCAAAGCAGGCCCCGCCGTGCATTACAACTTAGTAGGTAGTAGCAGAAGAACCTGTACCAGGCACATAACCAGATGCCTTGATTTCAATCAGGTCGCCTGTTTCCTGACCGGTCTGACGGAACTTGATGACATCCGCCAATGGTGTGGTGGTGTAGGTTGCGCTGGGGCAAGAAGCCTCAACGTAGTACAACGCCGTACCATCGCTGGTGGAGGTGCCGTCATCATCAATTGCATTAGCATCGGTAGTGAACGTTACCCAGTTGGTACTCAATGCAGCTGCTTGCTGGGCTGCAACTGGGGTGCCGCTTGGATAGCTGGTCAGACCATTGATGGATGTGCTGGCTGCAGGAGCAGAAGCTGTCAGTGGGCGAGCAACATAGCCAGTAGCAGGCAAGTCTTCATCCGTTGGGTCAGCACGATGTTGCACTGCGGTGTGGGTGCGACCAATACGGAAGGCGACAGAGTCTCCGCTGGAGTTTGTCACAAAATAGCCCGCATTCACGGCGGATGAGCCGCTGTAAGCAGCAAAGCCACCGTATGCTACGTCATTCACCTCAAAGCTCTGCACACCTGCGGTGTTCAGGTCGTAGTCATTCCCGGTTAAGGTGGACAAGCGCGCACCAAAAATACACATATTGGTGGTGGTGTTGCGCCACATGTAGTTGCGCAACGTGCCAACACGGATATTGGTGTTGTTGGTATGCGCAGCATCGTTCAGGTTCAGTGCGACTGAACGGGATGCAACCAAGGAATAGCCGCTAACCGGCGATGTTGAAGCATTGGTCGGGAAAACGGCGCAGTCGTTATTGGTTGTCGACGTTGGCAGGTCGGTTTCGCCCGAGCCAAAATTGCCGGTAGTGTTGCAAAGACGGTAGGCCGAGGTGCCCCCAGTAACACTAAAACCTGTGGCGGGAATCGATACCAGGCCTGTGGCCATGGCTTGAGCCGAAACAAAACCAAAGGCCCCAGCAATAGCTACTTTGATTGCAAGCTGTTTCATGATTATCTTCCTTGAGTATAATGAACAGGCACTTATGGCTGCCTGTAACACCAATTCGACCCTATCGTCCCAAGTGACCCGCAAAGCTCAACTGGTCTGATAGATGCCAAATTCGTCGCGCAGGCAGTCCATGGTGCACCGCCTGCCATTTTTCTTATCGTTGTTATCTCGCGTCCGCATCAAAGTCATAGCGAATACTGATCCACGCTGCCCGTGGTGCGCCCGGTGCCACAAAGCTGGTGGAATTCCAATCGTTTGAGTTGTAGTTCCAGCCACTGGCACCTACCGTGCCATTCACTGAAGGCGAGAAGGGGTTGATGCCGAGCCGCGATGCGCTGTAGTACTCCTTGTCCAGCAGGTTGTTGATTAGCAGTGTGCCGCTCCAGCCTTTGCCAAAGTTATAGGTGGTGCTGAAATTGAAGACGCCGTAGCCTGGAGTCTTGCCAGACTGGGTGTAGCGCTTGGTGGTGGTGAATTGCTCGTTATTGCGGGTGTAGGTGTAGGTAATGTTGGTAGGCTTATGCTCGTTGTTTTCATTGCCGCGCGCGAAGGATTCGCCATGGGCAATAAAGGTCAGATTCACGCGCCAATCTTCAGTCAGCTGGTAACCGAAGTTGGCGTTGAGGTTATGCAGCGGTATGCCGGGCATGCGGTTACCCGGGTTTACCGTCTCCATGTCATAGTCAGGCAAGGTGGATATATGGTTGACCGAGCTGTTGTCCTGATTCGCCATTTTAAATTGGCTCTGGAAGGTAGCGTCTGTCAGAGAATAATTCACCTTGAAGTCAGCCTTGCCATACTTGCCACTGATACCCATCTCCAGACCCTGACGACGAGTGCGGCCTATGGAATCAAAAAAGCTTTGGGTGGCGGAATAGCCGACAAAATAAATATCATCGAACAGATTGCTGCGGTAAACGCTGGCATTCCATTTCAAATTATTGGTGAGGTCACCACGGGCGCCCACTTCGAATGTGCGTGACACCACTTGCGGCAGGTAGGGGTCGCCTGAGAGTGTAGTGGGCAACGTACATGAGCTGCCATTGACCAGACTTCTGGGCTGAGCGGGGTTTAGTGTCGCGCCATTGGTGCCTATAGTAGTAGGAGTGTCATCGAAAGCGCAACCTAGTTCAATGGCTGATGGGGTTCGGGTTCCCTGGCTCCAGTTGGCGTAGAGATTAAGCTTGTCATTAGGCGACCATGTAACCCCAGCGGATGGGTTCACTTTATGGTAGGTGAAGCTCTCTCGTTCAGAGGGATTCAGATAGTCCTGATAGCCAGTGAGCCGGTAGTCATCGACGGGGTTGGTCAGCAAATACTGGTCGCATGAACTCAGCCCCGACCCTAGGCAATTGAGGTAATACATATATCTGGCCTGGTAGTCCATCAGGTCCAGGGAGTTGGAATTGCGCCGGGTGGAGATGTTGGTCATGACCTTGGTGTAGTTGTAGCGTGTAGCGAAGGAGAAGTGCAGGTTTTCCTTCGGCGAGAAGGTTTCGCTCATATACACGCTCTTGGTATCGCTCAAGCCATCAAAATCATTGTTATTAACAGGAATACGGGCGGCAGAGAATTCAGCTCCTATATTCTCAGGGTCCAGATAAGCCTTACGATTGGCATCCAGCAAGCCCAGCATCTGGCTGTTGGTATAGGTGCTACGGGCATGATCCAGCGATGCCCCCACCATGAATTTGTGTTTATCCAGGTTCCAATTGAGCTGCAGTGCCGCACCTTTGACCAGTTGGTTGATGTCGGTATTGGAAATAATGGATGTTGGGGTTCCTGCTTCGTAGCCAGAATTGACCTGAGACGACCCCGCCTTTGCTCCATTTCGAGGGATTACCTGGCCATTAGCATCCAGCACCTGAATTTGGTCTTGAGATATTTGCGAGTTTGCCGAGTTGATACTGTCAGAGCCGCAGGTGCCATTGATTGGGTCGGCAAATACAAGGTAATGAGTAATCGTTGGATCATTCGGGTCGGTGTAGTAGATGTTACTGTTTTCCACCATAGTCACCCATGTGGCGCCAACGCCTTTCCCTGGCTCATACTTTTCAGAAGGGTTTCCTATATCATTCAGCGTGCTGCTTTCATAGGCTTTATTTGGGAAATTAATCCCTGGGCTATACCCTCCTACTCCTTTGCCATTAAACATATTCGATTCTATGGCCCTGCCTGCAGCCAACCATTCCGTGAGCTGGGCTGGCAGGGTCTGATTGAAGGTGGATGGATCGATATCACCAGCCGCAATAGCACCTGCTGCGGAAGTATATGCCTGATTAGAAAGGCCAAGGAAGACAGAGCTAAACCCTGCGCCGGAACCATCGCCAAAGGCTTCGCTCACCACGTAGTAGTCGGGTATGCCATATGGATTGGTGCTTGAAAATGCACAGACGGGATTTTCTGTCGAGGTAGCTCTGCGCGTGGCCTTGCCGGTGTAGTCCTCAAAGTCTCGGTTGATATCCCCCGTCGTGGATTTTCGATCACTGCGGCGGTTATACACTTGACCGGTAATGCTGAAGGTGTCCGATACCTGAAACGCGCTGGCAATCTGGAATTGCAGCAGTTCGTTTTTGGTTGTATCTGCCGAGGTGAACACGCTGGATGCGCTTTGCTGGTACATCTCCATGGGGATGAGGCCATTGCCGTTCAGGTTGTTGCTCGCATACAGCACGCTGCCGTCAAGGCTGAGGCGGTCGTTGCGGTAGCTCAGTTTGCTGAATATCTGGTTGACCTTGGAGGCGGAATCCTGGCGCCAGCCGTTTTCATCAAAAAGATTCAGGGCGACGAAGCCTGCCACATCGCCCTTGCTGCCACCGGCGGAGAGCAGGAACTGCTTGCGGCCAAAGGCACCTGTCAGCACATCGGCGGTGACGCCGGGGTCGTCAAAACCATTCTTGGTCCGCATGGCCAGGGCGCCGCCCAGGGTATTGAGGCCGAAAATCGGATTGGAGCCGGGGAACAAGTCCATGCCAGCCAGAGCGTTCATGGGGATCATGTCCCAGTTCACGACATCGCCAAATGGCTCATTGACGCGTATGCCATCCAGAAACACCGACAAGCCTTGCGGTGTGCCGATTTGTGGGCTGGCGGTGAAGCCGCGGTAGGTCACGTCCATTTGAAATGGATTGCCCTGGTAGTCATTGACGTTCACCGACTGCAGCTGCGAGTTCATCAGGTCGGCCAGGCTGATAGAGCGGGCATTCTTGATCTGCTCGCCGGTAATGCTCTGCACGTTGCCGGGAATCTCGTCCTTGGTCAGGCTGAGTCCAGGCATAGGGCCGATATCCGTCTGGCGCTTGGCGCGGACCTGAACCTCATTTAACTGGAGGCTGTCGTTTGCTGGAGCAAATTTCTGTTTAATTAAAACAGACTCGCCATCTCGCATAAACTGCAGATCAGTACCTTGCAATAACCGTGCTATTGCCTCATCTGCCGTCATGCTGCCATTAATTTCAGGCGCAGTTTTACTCTTCGTCAGCTCACTATCAAAGGCAATACTTAAACCAGTGCCTTTAGCCAATTGCTTTAAAGATAGCTCCAATGGCTGCGCTGGCATCTTAATCGGCATGCGCTGAGCCTCGGCTGCGGGAATCGTCGTATTCAGATCAGCCGCAAAGATACATGAAACAGGTGCAATAAAGGCGGCAAGAATGGCAGCCTGAATAGCTCGGCGGCGAGGTTGGCAAGGTAGTAAGGGCATGGCTAGACTCTCTGTCACGGGTTCTCTTACTGCATTAACTGTGCAGCACGAGAAACACTGATGTCTTACCTGATTATTTTTCGCCTGATTATTTTTTCGT
>DATMSO010000073.1:0-36200 GCA_035565335.1 Methylovorus sp. | reverse complement strand
CCCCGCTGGGGGCCTTGGGTACTCATGCATAAAGAGTCCAAACGGCCGGACTCAGCACTCCAGCACGGTGATCTGTTCTGACAGGCGGATCATGCGCTCTACCGGGGTGACCCAGACGATGCCGTCGCCCACCTGACCAGTATGACCAACTTCCACCAATACCTGCAACACACCCTCCACCAGTTCATCAGGGGTGACCAGCTCAATGCGCACCTTGGGGCTGTAATCGGTCAGCTCTTCTCGTATCCCGCCTGAAGGCTTGGCGACAAAGTGGCCGCAACCGTCTACCTTGCTCACCGTCATGCCTGGAAACCCCTTGATATTACGCAAGGCGGAGCGAATTTTGGGCAACCGGTTGGGTTGCACCACGGCTTTAATTTCTTTCATCCCTAAACCTCTATTCTGGTCATGCCTGAATGTGCTCAGGCTTCTATTTTTTTCTCTTCAAATTTGCGATAAAGCGTAGGCACCACTACTAGTGTCAGCAAGGTGGAGGTGATCAGGCCACCGATCACCACAATCGCCAGCGGCCGCTGAATCTCGGAACCCGGGCCGGTTGCAAACAGGAACGGCACCAGGCCAAGCATGGCCACGGTAGCCGTCATCATCACCGGGCGGAAACGCTGCTTGCAGCCCTGCATAATCGCTTCCATCTGGGGCAAACCTTCGTCGCGCAGGCTGCGTATGTAAGATACGAGTACCACGCCATTCAGTACGGCGATGCCCCACAGCGCAATAAAGCCGACCGATGCCGGTACGGACAGATATTCGCCTGTGACAAACAAAGCAATAATCCCGCCTATGGAAGCAAATGGTAGCACCATGATAATCATGGTGGCGTAGCGCAATGAGTTGAATAACAAAAATAACAGGAAGAAGATGGCGCCGATGGTGACCGGAATAATCACCATCAAATGGCTCATGGCGCGCTGCATGTTCTGGAACTGCCCACCGTATTCGATGTAGTAGCCATCAGGCAGCTTGAGCTGCTTGTCCAGCGTCTTCTGCAACTCGGCGACAAAGCCACCCAGGTCGCGGTCTTTCACGTTGACACCCACCACAATACGACGCTTGGCCAGCTCGCGGCTGATCTGGGCCGGACCATCCCGCACTTCGATGTGCGCAAGGTCGCGCAACGCCACGCGTGAACCATTGGGTGAGGTGATCAGGATATTGCCGATGGCATCCACATTGTCACGGAAGCTTTCCGGGAAACGTACCGCGGCGCTGAAACGGCGCTGACCTTCATAAATTTCGGTCGCCACCTTGCCGCCAATCGCGGTTTCAATCACATCGTGAATATCCGATGCATTGATGCCATGCCGGGCAATCGCCTGCCGGTCAATCCGGATATTCAGGTATTGCTGGCCGGAGACTTTTTCCACCTTGATTTCAGTGGCGCCGCGCACGGTCGAGGCAATGCGTGAAATTTCATCGGCCTTGGCTTTCAGCACCACCATGTCTTCACCGAAGATTTTGACGGCGACATCCGCCCGCACGCCGGTCAGCAACTCATCCACGCGATCGGAAATCGGCTGCGCCATGATGATCTGCACGCCTGGCAAATGTTCAGCCAGCACACTGCGCATTTTTTCGGCAATATCATCCTGCGTCCAGCCTTCCGGCCATTCGTTGCGGGGCTTGAGGCTGATGATAGGCGTGGACTCATTCTGCGCCTGCGGATCCGCCGGACTTTCGCCACGCCCCACGCCCGACACCGCCGATTTCACGCCGGGCACCTTTTCCATGATCAGGCGCATGGCTTCGCTTTCCATCTTGATGGATTCTTCCAGCGAGATATTAGGCACGCGGTTGATACCCGGCACAATCGAGCCTTCCTTCATCTCAGGAATGAACGAGTTGCCCAGTAGCGGCACAATCGCCAGGGTGTCAATAAACACCAGCACTGCCAGCATGATGGTTTTCTTCTCATTGGACAGCGCCCAACTCAGCATGCTGACATAGGGGCGCTTGATCATCTGAATCATCTTGGTATCTTCACCACTACCGCCCTTGAGGATGAACGAGCACATGGCCGGCGTCAGCGTCAGTGACAATACCAGCGATACGAACAGCGCGATCGCAATGGTGTAGGCCAGCGGCGCAAACATCTTGCCTTCCATGCCCTGCAAGGTCATGAGGGGCAGGAATACCAGGATGATGATGCCAACGCCAAACAGCACCGGGGTCGCGACTTCAGCCGCCGCTTCGAATACCACGCGGATCTTGCTTTCATCCTTGCGGTGACCCAGATGGTGGAAAGTATTCTCCACCACTACCACCGAACCATCGACCATCAACCCAATGGCGATCGCCAGGCCCCCCAGCGACATCAGGTTGGCGGAGATGCCGTAGTAATTCATTGCCATGAAGGTAATCAGCGGCGTCAGGATCAGCGTGCCCACCACAATCAGGCTGGAGCGCACGTCGCCCAGAAACAGGAAGAGAATAACGATCACCAGCACAATGCCTTCGATCAATACCTTGGTCACCGTATGCAGCGCGGCATCCACCAGCTCGCTACGGTCATAATACGGCACGATCTGCAAACCACCCGGCAGCATGCCTTTTTCGTTGATTTCTTTCACGCGTGCCTTGATGCGGCTCACCACTTCTTTGGCATTGCCACCACGCATCATCATCACCACACCACCTACCGATTCGGTATCGCCATTCTTGAGAATCGCGCCTACTCGCACCTCATAGCCCAGCTTGACCTCGGCCACATCGCGCATATACACCGGCGTGCCGTTCTGCTCTTTGAGAATGATGTTGCGGATATCGTCCAGATTCTGGATCAGGCTGATGCCACGGATGAGGTATTGTTCGGCGTAATGGGGCAGCACACCGCCGCCGCTATTGGCGTTGTTGCGTGCCAGCGCCTGATACACATCATGCAGCTTCACGCCGTAGTGATTCATGCGATCAGGATTCACCAGCGCCTGGTATTGCTTGACGTAACCGCCTTGCGAATTGATTTCTGCCACACCGGGGATACCGCGCAGCAGAGGCCGCACTACCCAGTCCTGCACCGCGCGACGCTCGGTCAGCTCGTTCACTGAGAGCTCTTTTTTACCGTCGGTAGGTTTATCCAGCGTGTACTGATACACCTCGCCCAGACCGGTGGAGACCGGCCCCAGCACTGGCGTCACGCCTTCCGGCATGCGGTCCATCACCTCCATCAATCGCTCCATCACCAGCTGGCGCGAGAAATAGACATCGGTATCGTCGGTAAACACCAGGGTGATCAGCGACAGGGCATTCTTGTTGAGGGAGCGCATTTCGGTCAGGCCAGGCAGACCGGTCATGGCGATTTCGAGCGGCACCGTGATAAAGCGTTCGACTTCCTCCGGTGATCTCCCCGTGGCCTGGGTGGCAATCAGCACCTGCACATTGGTCACATCCGGGAAAGCATCCACTGACAGTTTTTTTACGGCAAACAAGCCGGCAATCAGGAGAGCTACAGCGATAACAACGACGACAATACGCTGCCGCAAGGCACCACGGATGAGAGATTCGATCAAAACTTACCTCATGATTCATGCAAGGAATTCAAGCACGGCAACATGCATGCTTCATCCCCCTGCGAGTTGATGTGCCCCAAAGAGTACAGGATAAGCCGTCGGCTTAGCAATCATCATGCGGCAGACATGCAAAAGGCCCACAACGGGGCCTTTTGCATGGTGTTACAACGAGAAACGCTTACTCAGCAATCATGGACGATGATCTTTTCCGAGAGGCGTATCATGCGCTCAACCGGAGTAACCCAGACGATGCCATCGCCATGCTGACCGGTATGTCCCACTTCCACCAGCACCTGCAGGATACCCTCGACCAGCTCATCCGGTGCCACCAGCTCAATGCGCACCTTGGGGCTGTAATCGGTCAGCTCTTCGCGCACATTGTGCGTGTTGGACAGATGGTGACCGCAACCATCTGCCTTGCTGACCGTCATGCCGGGGAAACCCTTGATATTGCGCAGGGCGGAGCGAATCTTGGGCAAGCGGTGAGGCTGTACGACGGCTTTAATCTCTTTCATGGTTCACTCCTCATGCTTCAACACGGGGTTCTTCAAACCAGCGATACAGCGTGGGCAATACCACCAGCGTCAGCACGGTGGAGGTGATCAAACCGCCGATCACCACAATTGCCAGCGGCCGCTGGACTTCCGAGCCAGGCCCGGTAGCAAACAGGAAAGGCACCAGACCCAGCATGGCGACCGTTGCCGTCATCATGACCGGACGGAACCGCTGGGCGCAGCCCTGTTTGATGGCTTCCAGCTGTGATTTTCCTTCATCTCGCAAGCTGCGTATGTAGGACACCAGCACCACACCATTCAGCACCGCGATACCCCACAGCGCGATAAAGCCTACCGAGGCTGGCACCGACAGATATTCGCCGGTGACAAACAGCGCAATCACGCCACCTATGGAGGCAAACGGCAGCACCAGAATAATCAGGGTGGCAAAGCGCACCGACTTGAACAGCAGGAACAGCAGGAAGAAGATCGCGCCTATGGTGATGGGAATAATCACCATCAGGTGGCTCATCGCCCGCTCCATGTTCTGGAACTGGCCGCCCCAGACGATGTAATACCCTTCCGGCAGCTTGATCTTGGCTTCCACCTTTTGCTGCAGCTCGGCGACAAAACCACCCAGGTCACGGTCTTTCACGTTCACGCCGACCACAATCCGGCGTTTGGCGGACTCGCGGGCAATCTGGGTCGGGCCATCACGCACGGTAATATCCGCCAGATCTTTCAGCGCCACGCGCGAACCATTAGCCGAGGTCACCATGATGTGATTGATCGCATCCACATTATTACGGAAGGATTCAGGGAAACGCACCGCGGCTTCAAACCGGCGCTCGCCCTCAAACACCTCGGTCGCCACTTTGCCGCCTATCGCGGTTTCAATCACGTCATGAATATCCGCCACATTGATGCCATGCCGCGCAATGGCTTCGCGGTCGATATCAATGGTCAGGTATTGCTGGCCGGTCATCTTCTCCACGCGCATATCCTGCGCCCCAGGAATAGTCCCGGCAATACGGGCGATTTCGTCAGCTTTGGCTTTCAGCACGCCTATATCCGAACCGAAGACCTTGACCGCTACATCCGAGCGCACGCCAGTCACCAACTCGGCAACGCGGGCGGCAATCGGCTGCGACATCACAACTTGGATACCCGGGATATGCTTGATCTTGTCGCGGATGGCATCGGCAATACTGTCCTGATTCCAGCCTTCCGGCCATTCATCGCGCGGTTTCAGGCTGACAATCGGCGTCGATTCATTCTGCCCTTGCGGGTCAGCCGGGCTCTCGCCACGCCCCACACCGGACACCACGCCGCGCACCCCGTCCACCTTAGCAATACTCGCCAATGCCTCCTGCTCCAGCTTCAGCGATTCTTCCAGCGAGATATTGGGCGTACGAATAATGCTGGGCACTATCGAGCCTTCCTTCATTTCCGGAATAAACGCTGTACCCAGCAAGGGGAACAACATCAGCGTGCCAACAAAGACAGCACTGGCAATGGTGACGGTTTTCTTGGGATTACTGACCGAAGCATCGAGCAAGCGCAGATAGGGCCGCTTCATGGCCTGAATCATGCGCGTATCCTCACCGCTGCCACCCTTCAGAATGAACGAGCACATGGCAGGTGTCAGCGTCAGCGAAAGCACCAGTGAAACAAACAGCGCAATGGCAATGGTGTAAGCCAGTGGCGCAAACATCTTGCCTTCCATGCCCTGCAAGGTCATCAGCGGCAGAAACACCAGAATGATGATGCCCACGCCGAACAGCACTGGCGTAGCGACTTCGGCTGCGGCCTCGAAGACCACGCGAATCTTACTTTCATCCTTGCGGTGACCCAGGTGGTGGAAGGTGTTTTCCACCACCACCACCGAGCCATCGACCATCAGACCAATCGCAATTGCCAAGCCCCCCAGCGACATCAGGTTGGCCGAGATGCCGTAGTAGTTCATCGCCATGAAGGTGATCAGCGGCGTCAAAATCAGCGTGCCTACCACGATCAGACTCGAACGCACATCGCCCAGGAAAAGGAACAGCACGATGATCACCAGGAAAATACCCTCGATCAGCACCTTGGTAACGGTGCTTAAGGCGGCATCGACCAGCTCGCTACGGTCATAAAACGGCACGATCTGCAAACCACCTGGCAGCATGCCTTTTTCGTTGATTTCCTTGACGCGCTCCTTGATGCGGCTCACCACTTCTTTGGCGTTACCGCCGCGCATCATCATGACAATCCCGCCTACCGACTCGGTCTCGCCATTCTTGAGTAGCGCACCCACACGCACTTCGTGACCCAACTGCACCTCGGCCACATCGCGCATGTAAACCGGCGTGCCGTTCTGCTCCTTGATCACGATGCGGCGGATGTCTTCCAGGCTTTTCACCAGGCCCACGCCGCGGATCAGATACTGCTCGGAGTAATGCGGCAAGATACCGCCACCGCTATTGGCGTTGTTGCGGGCCAAGGCCTGATACACATCATGCAGCTTCACGCCGTAATGGTTCATGCGGTCAGGATTTACCAGCGCCTGATATTGCTTGACGTAGCCACCTTGCGAGTTGATTTCTGCCACGCCGGGAATCCCGCGCAGCAAGGGTCGCACCACCCAATCCTGCACCGCACGGCGCTCCATCAGCTCGGTAACGCTAAGCTCCTGCTTGCCATCGGTGGGTTTATCCAAGGTGTACTGATAGACCTCGCCCAGACCGGTCGACACCGGCCCAAGGACTGGGGTCACGCCTTCCGGCATGCGCTCCATCACCTCCATCAGGCGCTCCATCACCAGCTGGCGCGAGAAGAACACATCGGTATCGTCAGTGAACACGAGCGTGATCAGCGACAAACCGTTCTTGTTGAGCGACCGCATTTCGGTGAGACCGGGCAAGCCGGTCATCGACATTTCCAGCGGTATGGTGATAAAGCGCTCGACCTCTTCCGGCGAGCGGCCTGTGGCCTGCGTGGCGATCTGCACCTGCACATTGGTGACGTCGGGGAAGGCATCCACCGACAGTTTGTTCACGGCAAACAGGCCGGCCACCATCATTGCGAGGGCGAGCACCACCACCACGATGCGCTGTTGTAGCGCAGAGCGTATTAACGACTCAATCATGGTTTACTCCAGCTCTTTGCGCTTGCGCTCGTTGTTGACGTGGAAGGCGCCATCCGCCACTACCACATCACCGGCAACTACACCGCTCTCAACCGTGGCCATGCCCTGAAACTCAGGGCCCAGCACGACTTCACGCAAACGGAATTTGTTGGGCGAAATTTGCACAAACACATGATCGCGATCATTTTCACGCACGATACCCTGCATGGGCACGGCCAGCTTGGGCGTAGGCAAGGATTGCACCACCATGGAGACCAGCATGTCAGGCTTGATGGTGTCATCCGCATTTTCCAGGTCGGTACGCACGGTCACCGTCCGGGTTTGCGGATTAACGATATCGCCCACATAAATCAGCTTGCCCTTGAACTGGCGATTGTTCAGCGCAGGGATTTCAATCATGACTTCTTCGCCTTCCTGAATCAGGCCAACCTGCTGCTCGGGCACTTCGGCCACCGCCCATACATGGGAAAGATCCGCCACGATGAACAGTTCTTCGGCAGGCTGCACCACCTGGCCCAGATTGACCTTGCGGCTGATGATGGTGCCGGCGAGACGCGCGGACACGCTGCTGAAGGAGTGAATCTGGCCGGACTTGGACAGCTGGGCAATGGCACCTGAACTCATGCCGAGAATCATCAACTGGTCACGCGCCGCATTCAGCTCGGCCTGGGCCGCGCTCAACTCGGCCTCACGCCGTTGCACCTCAGCAGCGCTGATCACATCGGCATTCAGCAACAGGCGCGCCCGCTCCACCGCCTTGGTTTGCAAGGAAATCTGCTGCATGGCCTTGATATAAAGCAACTGATTCTGCGCGAGCTCGGTGCTGTTGACCGTCGCCAGCACCTGGCCTTGCTTCACATCCTGCCCCAGCACGACGTCGATATCGGTAATGCGCCCGGTCACGGAAGCACCAATACGGGCCATGCGTTGTTCGTCCACCTGCACGCTGCCCGGAATGCGCAGCGTTTCGCGAATATCCGACATGCCGACGGTGGCCAGCTTGACCTGCTGTTGCAGCGATGGCGTGAGCTCGACAATATTAGGATCCACGGCCTCGGCTACCGGCTTTTCCTCTTCAGCCGGTTTGCAGCCGGCGAGGCTCATGCCCATGAGCAGGCTCAACACCAGCAGGCTGGCACGGGTTGTTTTTTGTACTGCGGAATAAGAAACCATTAAGACTTAACCTCCAGAAGTTCAGTGCCAAGCAGACGCTCAATCTCGAGCATCGAATTGACGTAATCGTAGCGTGCAGCCAGGTAATCCTTGCGCACGGCGCGGTATGTACGTTGAGCATCCAGGTAATCCAGAATCCCGCGCTCACCGAAGCGGTAAGCGGATTCAGCCACTTTGAGGGCCGATTCGGCCTGGCTCAGAAGACCGCTTTCAAAGGAATTCACCTGACCCTGGGCAATGAGGTAGCGCTGGTAGGCAGAATCTATATCGCGTTGCAAAGAAAGCTCGCGCTCACTCAGCGCCGCCGTTACCTGACGTACGCCAGCAGCAGCCTCGGCAATCGGGCCCTGGCGCTGATTCCACACCGGCAAGGGAATCGCAACCCCCAGACGCACGGTGGAGTAATCCGGGTCTTGCTCAAAACCGCCTTTCAGTGTGACGCCAGGATTACGCAGCTTTTCTTCCAGGCGCAGGCGGGCCTCGGCGGCTTCGCGTATGGCACGGATTTGCGCCAGTTGCGGGCTTTCATCGATTTTCTGACGCAGTTGCTGCAGATTGGGCAGGGTGTCGGCCAGCGGCAGCTCGCCCTTCACATCAAACTCCATGGGCATGCCAGGGCCGACCAGGCCACGCAGATATGCCTTGGCTTCCGAGATACGCACCAGTGCAGCCTGATAATCGCGCTCTGCCGCAAGCGCTTCCGTATCGGCCTTGATCAGTTCGTACTTGGCCGCCTCACCGGTATCCACGCGCAGCTTCACGCGTTCGCGGATTTGTTGCAGCAGATTACGATCGCCCTCGACCAGGCGCAGCACAGCCTGCCGCTGCAGCACATCATAAAAGGCTGATTTCACACGCGTGCGTAGCTCAATGCCCGTCAGCGTGCGGCTCACACCCGCTGCGCGAACATTGGATTCAGCCATTTCACGGCGGGCACCGCGGACGCCAGGGAATTCCAGTGGCTGCGAAATGCCCACATCCCATTTGGTACTGACTTCATTGGAGCCGCTGCGGCTGCGGGTAGGCCCCGCTGCAACTTCAAACTCCGGATTAATGTAAGCCGTGGCCGTGGTTACGGCGGCATTAGCCGCATCCTGTTGCGCCTGAGACATGGCCATGACCGGGTTTTGCGCCATCGCATTATCCAGTACATCGCGCAATCCCAGCTCAGTCTGTGCCTGGGCAAAGCTGGCATATAAGGCCATGACCAGCGTCAGGCCACTAAGCAGGCCTTTGTTTTTTATATTCGCCATGGACGAACCCCCTGCACCACGATGGTGCTTGATACTCTTGTTTTGTGTATTCATAGCTTCCGTGTCTTTATTACTGCGGCATATGAGAACTGCAACAGTAATACAAAAATGCGGCCACAATAAGCCTGGGTGTTGAATCAACACCTTGGAAACAGGCGTAACCGTCAGCAGACCGTTAATTGGATAGCAAAGGTTACGCCAACTTTAAGACTGGCTGGAATTTAAAGCAGAGGGGGGCGCAGGAAGCGCGTGATAGGCGGGGAAAGGTAAAGGTTGCACAGAGTGGCGCTGATCGCCGCTACCGTGACGTACAAGGTAAGAGGTTGCAACGGAATGACCACAGGATCATTAAAGTCCAGCTTGTCATCACTGCCGACTTGCGGGGCGTCATTAAACACCACCGCAACATCGTCGTAGTCCATTTCATAGGCGTAATCAGCCTGCTGTGAAAACAGGCTGAAGCAGAGCATCAAGCTCAACACCATAAGGATGGACTTGCGTAAGGTCATGCTGGGATTATATCTCTATTTTTCCGTAAACTTGTCACTGATCAGGCCCGGCGCCAGCTTGTGCCTTGCGGCGTATCTTCAAGCAGGATGCCTTCATCGGCCAGCTGCTTGCGGATACGGTCAGCCTCGGCAAAGTTTTTGGCTTGCCTGGCTTGCAAGCGCAATTCAATGAATTGCTCAATCTCATCCGCAGAGCGCCCTTGTGCAGACTCGCCACCTTGCAGAAAAGTTTCAGGATCACGTTCCAACAAGCCTAATAAACCGGCCAGCGCCTTGAGCAGCGAGGCATCGGCGAGCGATGCCGTACGGTTGACTTCCGTTGCCAGTTCAAAGAGAACGGCAAAGGCTTCCGAGGTATTGAAGTCATCGTCCATCGCTGCTTTGAAGCGCGCCGCTTGCGGCTGTTGCCAGTCGATCGTCATCGCAGGCAAGGACAAGCCGCGCAATGCGGTATAAAGACGCGTCAATGCCTGACGCGCATCATCCAGATGGTGGTCAGAGTAGTTCAGCGGACTACGGTATTGGGCGCGCAGGATAAAGAAACGCACGACTTCGGGGTCATATTTTTCCAGCACCTCGCGAATGGTGAAGAAATTGCCCAGCGATTTGGACATTTTTTCATCATCGACGCGGATAAAGCCGTTATGCATCCAGTAATTGACAAAGGTGCAGCCGTTGGCCGCTTCCGACTGGGCGATTTCGTTTTCGTGGTGGGGGAACTGCAAATCCTGACCGCCGCCGTGAATGTCAAAATGCGGCCCCAGATGGCAGGCGCCCATGGCGGAGCACTCGATATGCCAGCCCGGACGACCCTTGCCCCAGGGCGAATCCCAGCTGGGTTCGCCTGGCTTGGCGGCTTTCCACAGCACAAAATCCATGGGGTCGCGCTTGTATTGGTCTATCTCGACGCGCTCGCCGGCACGCAGGTCTTCGAGGGATTTGCCGGAAAGCTTGCCGTAACCTGCAAAACTGGAGACGGAATAAAACACATCGCCATTGTCGGCCGGGTAAGCAAAGCCTTTTTCTATCAGCGCAGTAATCATGTCCAGCATGCCGTTGATATGCTCGGTCGCCTTGGGCTCCAGGTCCGGCCGCATCACGCCCAGCTTAGCCGCATCTTCATCCATGGCGTTAATAAAGCGAGTGGTAAGCGCCTGAATGGATTCGCCGTTCTCCTGAGCGCGCTTGATGATCTTGTCATCGATATCCGTAATATTGCGGACGTAGGTGACCTCATAGCCCGATGTGCGCAACCAGCGGTTAACCATATCAAACACCACCATCACGCGGGCATGGCCCAGGTGGCAGTAGTCATACACCGTCATGCCACAGACATACATGCTGACTTTACCCGCCACAATAGGTGCAAAGGTCTGTTTTTCACGAGCCAGGGAATTGTAGATTTTTAACATGGTATGATGGCGCTCGAATCCAAGGTCATCATCAGACGGCATATTGAGGTAAATCAAGGGTCTGCATGGCGAGCTATTGGAGGTTGAACCTGCTATTGATAGAATTGTTGCACTGAAAAGAAATCGCGAAAAGTATAACACAATGCCTGCCCTGCGCACTTTACCCCCCCTGTTTGTTGTATTGGCATTGCTCCTTCCTGCGGCTGTCCAGGCCGACGAACTCAAAGACATCAGCCAGTTGGCACAACAAGGCCAGGCCCCTCAGGCCCTGACCAGACTGAATGCCTATATCGCCAAAAATCCCGCAAGTGCAGATGCGCTTTTCCTGCGCGGGATTATCCTGACCGATAGCGGAAAACGCGATGAAGCCATGAAGGCGTTTACCGAGTTGACGGAGAAGTACCCCTCCCTTCCCGAGCCTTATAACAACCTGGCTGTGCTCTATGCCGAGCGCGGGGAATATGACAAGGCCCGCAAAGCGCTTGAAAGCGCGATCAAAACCCATCCCAGCTATGCCACGGCGCATGAGAATCTGGGCGACATTTATGCCCGCATGGCTTCACAGGCTTATGACAAGGCGCTCCAGCTGGATAATGGAAACAGCCGTTCGCAAAGCAAACTGGCGCTGATCAAATCCTTGACTCCATCCACACCGCCCACCCTGCTCGCCAGCCAATCCAACATGGCCGCCAGTGTTTCTATGCCCGGGCAGATTATCGTGACCAACAAGAATGGCCAAACCAGGGCGCTGGAACCAACCGTACCGGTTGTGAAATATGACATGGTGGGGAAACCCGAAAATGCGCAAAAGCCGGCTTCGGTGGTGACGGAAATCAAGCAGCAAGAAGTCAAACCACAGGATTCCAAGCCACAGGATTCCAAGGCTGCAGAGTCCAAAGCGCCGGTAGATGCCAAACCATCCGCTCAGGCAGCGTCCGCCGTGAAGCCGGTTCCACCCAAGCTAGCTGATAACGGCAAAGCCGTGGAAGCCTCCAAACCGCAAGAGCAGACAAAAGCGGCTGGCAATATCGACGAGCAGGCAGTCGAGCAAGCCGTACGCCAGTGGGCAAAAGCCTGGTCAGACAAAAATGTGTCAGCGTATCTGGCAAGTTATGGCGCAGGATTCAAAACGCCGGACGGGCAATCCCGCCAGGATTGGGAAAAAACCCGCAAGCAGCGCATCAGCGCACCTGCCAGCATTTCCGTCGACATTAGCAATCTGCGCTTGAAGCAGGATGGTGACCTGGTGCGCGCGAGCTTCAAGCAAAGCTACCGTGCAGGCGGCAACGCCATGCGTACCAGCAAGACCCTGGTGCTGAAAAAAGGCGGCAACCGCTGGTTGATTGAACAGGAGCTGACCGACCGATAGTCGCCGGTGACTGAACACTGCATGAACAAGATCAAAACTCTCTTACAGATGCTGCTCATGGCTTCCATCATGGTGCCATGGAATGTGCCTGCGCTGGATCGCCTGGACTATAGCGGCACGCTCAGCAATAGCAGCTTCGGCCCGAACTACCCGGAGAGCCTGGTGGTGAAGGGCTTGTTGCAAATCACACGCGGCCAGTTGCAACAGGCTTTGAATACGGTGGATGAGCTCATCTCGATTGCACCCAACTTCAAACTGGCCTATCTGATACGCGGCGATCTGCTGATGGCAAAATCGCAGCAGCTGGCAGGCTTTGGCAATACGCCACAAAATGATCCGACCGTTGAGGATTTCAAAGCGGAAGCGCGCATGCGCATTGAGCGTTATCTCGAAAGCCATGCACCGCAGGGCATCCCAGAACCCTTGTGGCAGATCGACCCGAGCCAGAAATACGTCATCGTGGTGGATGCCGATAAATCGCGGCTTTATCTGTATCAGAACATCGGCGGCAAACCCACGTATGTGGCGGATTATTATGTGACCATCGGTCGCAATGGCAGCGAAAAAAGCACCGAGGGTGACAAGCGCACGCCGCTCGGCGTTTACACCGCCAGCAGCAAACTCACCAGTAAACTGCCTGATTTTTACGGCAGCGCAGCCTACCCGCTCAGCTACCCGAATGAATGGGACAAGCAGCAGGGCAAAAAGGGACATGGCATCTGGCTGCACGGCACGCCGAGCAATACCTATAGCCGGCCGCCGCGTGCAAGTGACGGCTGCGTGGTAATCTCCAATCCCGATTTGCAAACCCTGGGGCCTATCCTGCAGCAAGGCGGTACCCCGTTCATCATCGTTTCCAAGCTGAAATGGGTGACGCAGCCGGCATCGGAGCAACCGCAGCTTAAAAAAGCGCTGGATCAATGGCGCGAGGATTGGCAATCACAAGATACCGACCGTTACCTCAGCCATTACTCACAGCGCTTTTTTAGCCAGAACAGCGATATTCAAGGCTGGTCACGCGAGAAGCGCCGCATCCAGGCATACAAGAAACCGGTCAGCATCGCGCTATCCAATATCAGCATGATCCGCTATCCTAATAGCCAAATTCCGATGGCGGTGGTCAGTTTTGATCAGGAATACAAGAGTGAATTCCTGGACAGCCGCATGCGGAAACGCCAGTACTGGATCTATGAAGATCAGCGCTGGAAAATATTATACGAAGGGGCAGCATGACCCTTTCAGAGGAGCCTGATCGATGCAGACACGATGGGAAGCGTGGTTATTTCTTATTCTTTTGATGGTAGCCCCGGCCGCGATGGCCGACGGTGTCCATAGCCAGAAACCCCAGCTGGAGTTTCAGACTAACCTCGGCAGTTTTATTGTCGAGCTGTACCCTGACCGGGCGCCCAAGACAGTTGCCAATTTCATGCAGTATGTGAAGAGCGATTTTTACACGGGTACCATGTTCCACCGCATCATTGATCGTTTTATGGTGCAGGGCGGCGGCTTTGCTGTTGATTTCCAGGAAAAAAGTACCTACAACCCGATAGAGAACGAAGCCAACAATGGCCTGAAAAATGAGCCCGGCACATTGGCGATGGCACGCGCATTTGACCCGAATTCGGCGCGCTCGCAGTTTTTCATTAATCTTTCGGACAACAAGTTTCTCAACTTCTACAAACCGGATCCGGCTTATTTTGGTTACTGCGTATTTGGCAAAGTCATTCGTGGCATGGCCATCGTGGAAAAAATGGCCAAAATCCCGACCCGTAGCGTAGGCAAGTTTGACAATGTACCGGTTGAAAATGTGGTGATTGAAAAAGTCACCACGCTGGATACCCCCGTGGAGCCTGAACAGCCCGTGCGCGCAGTGCCCACCCCACCCTCTTCAAAACCTGCTCTTAAAGGAAAAAAACGTGGTTAAACTTCATACCAACTTCGGTGAAATCACCCTGGAACTGGACGCTGAAAAAGCGCCTGCGACCGTTGCCAATTTTCTGGCCTACGTGGAAAGCGGCTTCTACAACAACACCATTTTCCATCGCGTGATTGACGGTTTCATGATTCAAGGCGGCGGCTTTGAGCCCAGCATGAACCAGAAATCCACCAATGCGCCCATCAAGAACGAAGCCAACAATGGCCTGGTTAACAAGGCTTACACCATCGCCATGGCCCGTACGCCAAATCCGGATTCGGCCAGCAGCCAGTTTTTCATCAATGTGGCTGACAATGACTTCCTGAACTTCACCTCGCCAACCGCGCAAGGCTGGGGTTACTGTGTGTTCGGCAAGGTGACCGCCGGCACCGAAGTGATCGACAAGATCAAGAAGGTCAAGACCGGCAGCCGCAATGGCCATCAGGATGTGCCTGTGGAAAGCGTCATTATCGAGCGCGCTGAAGTCGTTTAATTCAAGCGCTACTGACCACTACAGATGGAAATGCATTGAGCGCTACACACCCGTATAGCCTGTTCATTTCCGATCTGCACCTGTGCGATGCCCGGCCGGAAATCAGCCGGGCATTTCTGCATCTGCTGCAAGGCGAGGCGCGTCATGCCGAGCGGCTTTATATCCTGGGCGATCTGTTCGAATACTGGGCAGGCGATGATGAGATCGACGATCCGCATCACCAGACCATCATCCAGGGACTGCGCGCCCTGACAGACTCTGGCATCGCATGTTATTTCATGCATGGCAATCGTGACTTTCTGATCGGCGAGCGCTTTGCATCAACCTCCGGCGTTACGCTGCTCACTGATCCCGTGTTGCATACCCTGTATGGCAAACGTGTCCTGCTGAGTCATGGCGATATGTTGTGCACGGATGATGTGGCTTATCAGCAGTTTCGCCAGCAAGTGCGCAAACCGGAGTGGCAGCAAGGTTTTCTGCAGCAGCCTCTCGCCACACGCAAGACGCAGATTGAAGCCATACGCATGCGCAGCGAGTCCGAGAAATCCATCAAGCAGGCCGCCATCATGGATGTTAATGACGAGGCCGTTGCCGCGTTGTTTGCAGAGTGGGATTATCCTGAACTAATGATCCATGGGCACACCCATCGTCCCGCTTGCCACACGCTGACATTGCATGGGCACGCTTGCCAACGCTGGGTACTGGGTGATTGGTATGAACAGGGCAGCTACCTGCGGCTGGATGCCACCGGCAGCAGCAGCAGCCTGCTTTAAACCCGTCACCGAACTACCCTGAAGCCTGGCTTTACATCGAACTGTCGTCAGCCGCCAGATAAAATTCCATTTTTACGCCATTCCAGGCAATCAGATCGTGATCCTGCAAACGCTGGCCGTCCGCCGTCTTGCTGACGACAGGCAGGCCATTCACCGTCAGCGATCCATCATCCTGCAAAGGCTGAATCCAGTAATCTGCGCCATTCTGCAAGATCAGGGCCATGGGCAGCTCGGCTGCACCGAGATCGGTGACAGATTGGGTTAGCCGAATATCCTGGCCGAAATCGGGCCCGCTGATGACATAAAGATGGCCGGAATATCGGCCGGAAGATGCCTCAGTATTCACCGCCAGCCCCTGGTCAGTAAGACCACGCGCTTCCTCTGCAGACGCCGTCATAGCCTCATCGGAAAGTGCATGCCTCTGCGGCTGACCAGTTTCATCGCAATAGCGCAATTGATAATGGCCAACCGTAATGATGTCCTCATGCTGCAGCACATGCTGTTTTACCCGCACGCCATTCACCAGCGTGCCATTGGTGCTATCCAGATCCTGCAATAAGGCATTCTGGCCGATAGCAAGGATCTGGGCATGTGCGCTACTGATCATGAGATTGTCGATGGCGATGTCGTTATCGCGTCGCCGACCGATGCGTAGAAGAGGTTTGTCGAGAGGATATTCGCCTAGCAGATTGCCATCCAGGGAGAAAAGCAGCTTTGCCATGAGAAATTTCCAATCTGCGGACCATGAAACAAGGACAACATGGGCACTTAAACGGCCCTGAAGCTTGGTGAACGCTGTTTTTAACAGCTGCTTGATCTTACATGGGAGAGGTGGAAAACTGAAGATGGGCAGGACATGATGTGACACATCCTGCCATCCGAATAACGAGGGATGAGCCGACTAACGGCTGTGACGGCTGACTTCGCCTGGACGGGCTTCCGCAGCAAGTTTGTCGAGCACACCATTAACGTATTTATGGCCATCGGTACCGCCATAAATTTTAGCGAGTTCAACGCCTTCATTAATCGCAACGCGATAGGGAATGCTGAGATCGAAAATCAGCTCATAAGCCGACAGGCAGAGAATGCCATGTTCAATCGGGCTGAGCTCCTGCATCGGCCTATCTACAAACACGGCAATACGGCGATCCAGCTCCTCGCGCTCAGCGAGTACACCATCCAGCAATGTACGCAGATATTCCTGATCTGCCTTGTCGAATTCCGGTTCGTCCGCCAGCTCACGCAGAATGGCACGAAAATCCGCCTGATTCATCAGGTTGCGATAAATGCCTTTCAGGGCAAGCTCACGCGATTTCCGACGATTTCTCGCGGCTTTTACCGGTTTGGCATCACTAGGCTTTTGATCGGTGTCGCTCATAAGGCCTTCAACAGGTTAACCATCTCGATTGCTACCGCTGCGGCTTCAGCACCTTTGACAGCCACGCGCTCCAGCGCCTGCTCGTCGTTTTCGGTGGTGAGGATAGCGTTGGCAACAGGCACGCCTGTATTCAGTTGCACCTCGGAAATACCACGGGCGGATTCATTGGACACGACTTCAAAGTGGTAGGTCTCACCGCGGATGATAGCGCCCAGGGCAATCAGCGCATCATATTTCTGGCTGTCTGCCATATGGTGCAATACCAATGGGGTTTCCAGTGCGCCCGGCACGGTAGCCAGGGTGATGGCATCTTCTGCCACGCCACGCTTTAGCAGTTCGGCTTTGCAGGCTGCCAGGAGACCTTGGCCAACATCGCTGTTAAAGCGGGACAGCACAATACCGATTTGCATACCGGAACCGTTTAAATCAATTGCGAGTTCTCTCACATTTACTCCACATACTTAAAATTCAGAAGGGCCAAGGCCGAGAATGACTTGATGTTGAATGCTGGATGACACAGCGCATTGCACTTTAAAGACAAGCACATGCGTCAAACGGAAATTTCAGGCTGAATTATAGCCTAGCCGCTTACGCTTGGGAAACGGCAGCCCCGGCAAATGCCGGAACTGCCGCAAACGAGAAGTAAAACGCTAGCAGAAGGTGCTCAGGGAAACAGTATTCACTAAACGGTACTTAGTGAAACAGTGCCCAGGCTTTTTGCAAGGTGCTCCAGATACCGTAGCTTACCGGAATACCCACCGCCAGCCAGGCGAATACCGCCAGCACGCGCGAGCCGGCAGTGGTGGCCTTGGCCTGGCCTTCATTGCCCGGCAATACTTTTTCATGGGCTAGCTTCTTTTCTTCTGCCAGCTCGGCATCCGTCATGAAGTGCTTGCTGGCGACGGGACGCACCAGCAGATTCGCCACAAAACCGATCACCAGCATGCCGGCCAGCACATAAAAGATGGGGCCATATACCTGATCAAACGGCACTTGCGCTTCAATCCGCATGTCATGCATGTAGTTGACGATCACCGGCCCGACGATGCCTGCGGTGGACCATGCCGTCAGCAAGCGGCCATGGATGGCGCCAACAAACTGCGTGCCGAACATATCAGCGAGGTAGGCAGGAATCGTCGCGAAACCGCCGCCATACATCGAGGCAATAATGCAGAATGCCCCCACGAATACCGCCAGCGATTTTGCCCCTGCCGCCCATGCCGCGGCAATGTACATCAGCGAACCCAGGATGAAGAAGATCGAATAGGTGGTTTTACGGCCAAGCTTGTCGGAAGAGGTTGCCCAGGCAAAGCGACCGAAAATATTGAACAAGGATACCAGGCCGACAAAGCCGGCACCCACCGCCGCGAGAGTGGCGATCAGCACATCGTCTTTCTTGATGTCGGCAAAGCCCAGAGAGCCCTGATCAATCAGCGCACCACCAAAGGTTTCCTGCAGCATGGGGGCTGCCGCGCCGATGATGCCGATACTGGCAGACACATTCATGCACAGGATCAGCCACAACAGCCAGAACTGCGGTGTCTTGTGAGCTTGATTAATATGCACATGGCGCGTGGCAATCATGCCGGAGCTTGCGCTCTTGACGGGCGGTACCCAGTTGGCCGGTTTCCAGTCCGATGCAGGCACCCGATAACCAAGTGAACCACAGAGCATGAACACGGTGTAGATCAGCGCAAGCACCACAAAGGTTTGCCAAACGCCTGGCGCCGTGGGCGTGGCGAAATAGCTCATCAGCTTGGTAGCCAGAGGCGAGCCTATCATCGCACCGCCACCAAAGCCCATGATCGCCATGCCAGTGGCCATGCCGCGGCGGTCAGGAAACCACTTGATCAGGGTGGATACCGGCGAAATATAGCCCAGCCCCAGCCCGATACCGCCAATAACCCCCGAGCCCAGCCACATCATCCAGAGTTGATGGGTATAGACGCCCAGTGCCGAAATCAGCAAGCCACCACACCAGCAGATGGTCGCCACCAGGCCCGCCTTGCGAGGGCCTGCACGTTCCAACCAGCCACCCCACAAGGCCGCCGAGCAGCCCAGCAATACGAAAAACAGGGTATACATCCAGCCCAGATCGAACTGGGTCCAGTTGCAATCCGTGGCAAACAGCGCGCGCCAAGTGCCACTCAGCTTGTCCGCTACAGTGACGGCACCGGCAGCACAGGCAGCCAGTGGTTTGCCATCTTCACCTACCAGCGCATTGCCCAGCGGTTTCCAGAAAACGGAAAAGCCATAGGCCATGCCGATACACAGATGCACCGCCAGCGCCGCCGGCGGAATAAGCCAGCGATTAAAATTACCGCCGGTAATAATGCGTTCTTTAGAAAGAAATCCAGCCATCTCCAACTCCCTGCTTTTTATTATGTCGGTCTGAAAAATTACTTAAAAAAATACTGACAGGCACGATCATCATATAAAAATTCTGGGTTGGCAATCTGCATTAAAATTCGGGTTCCTCAAGTGTCATCAATCTGTCATATTAACGTCATATAGTGATCGGCACTGCACAAGCCAAGGACACATGAAATGCCCGCTAACATATTGATTGTTGAAGATGAACCCGCCATTCAGGAGCTTCTCGCTCTAAATCTGACCCAGGCCGGTCACAACCCGATTCGCGCCTTAAGTGTTGAACAAGCGCAAATGCTTATTCGTGAAGCTTTGCCTGATCTGATCATACTGGACTGGATGCTCCCTGGTATGAGCGGCATTGAGTTTGCCCGCAAGCTGAAATCCGATGAATTCACCAAGGCTATCCCCATCATCATGCTGACTGCACGCGGCGAAGAAGCCGACAAGGTGAAGGGGCTGGAAGTGGGTGCCGATGACTATGTCACCAAGCCATTCAGCCCGCGCGAATTGAATGCCCGCATCAAGGCGGTACTGCGTCGCCGTGCGCCGCAGATGACGGATGACCCGATCGAAGTCGGTGGTTTACGCCTGGACCCGGTTACCCACCGCGTTACAGGCAATGGCACCACGCTGGACCTGGGACCAACCGAATTCCGCTTGCTGCATTACCTCATGTCCAACCCGGAGCGCGTACATTCGCGCAGCCAGGTGCTGGATCGGGTGTGGGGTGATCGCGTGTTCGTGGAAGACCGCACGGTCGATGTGCACATCCGCCGCTTGCGTCTGGCCCTGGCTGACTCTGGTCACGAAGACCTCATCCAGACCGTTCGTGGCGTTGGCTATCGTTTCTCCGCGCACTAGCTCATAATAACGCTTTGCCAACGTCGCACTTGCCGTAGCTATTGCATGCTCCAGCAAGTGGTTTATTAATTTGTGGAATGGTAGCCGCGTGCACGATATTCGTTGGAGAGCTTTCTGGCTCGGCTTTTTGTTAGTGACTGTCAGCCTGGTGGTATGGGCTGCCGTCGATGAAGTGGCAGCTTTACTGGTATTTGGTATCGGGATTGTCCTTTACCTCGCTACCCATCTTTACTGGATACACAAGCTCCTGCAGTGGTTTAACAAACCGGATCTCGCCACCATGCCGCTGGGCACCGGCATCTGGGAAGATGTTTTCGCCGCGATCTATCACCAGCAACGGCGCTACAGCCGTAGCCAGACACAACTGAGCTCGGCGCTTGATCGCTTCCGCCATGCCGCCAGCGCGCTGCCCGATGGGGTTGTGCTGCTGAACGGGCACGATCTGATCGAGTGGTGCAATCCCCCTGCAGAGCGTCACCTTGGCCTGTCAATGAAGCAAGACGTCGGCCAGCCCGTCAGTTACCTGGTGCGTAGCAGTGACTTCATCAGCTACCTTGATTCGCACGATTACACCGACCCCATCAAGCTCAAATCCTGGCGACTCGCCGATACTACCCTGGAATTGCAGATCATCCCTTTCGGCATCAACCAGAAACTCCTGATCAGCCGCGATATCAGCCAGCTGGAAAAAGTCGAGCACATGCGCCGCGACTTTATTGCTAATGTTTCCCATGAATTACGCACGCCGCTGACCGTGGTCGGGGGCTTTCTGGAAACCCTGAGCGACATGGATGGCGCCGTGCCCGACAGCACGCGCAGTTATTTTGACATGATGCAGGAGCAGACCGGACGCATGCGCAGGCTCGTAGAAGACCTGCTGACGCTGTCGCAACTGGAAAACAGCCCGACCACACCGCAAGACAATGAAATCGACATCAATGCGCTGCTAAGCATGGTAATGAATGAAGCGCGCGGCCTCAGCAATGATCGCCACACCATCACCCTGGATGCCGACACCACGCTTAATTTGACTGGTGCACTGGAAGAACTGCACAGTGCATTGGGCAATCTGGTCAGCAATGCCATACGCTATACGCCAACAGGTGGCAGCATCCATATCAGTTGGAAAACCCGTGGCACCGATGGCGTATTCAGCGTCAAGGATACCGGTCTGGGGATTGAGCAACAGCACATAGATCGGTTGACCGAACGCTTTTATAGGGTAGACCGCAGCCGCTCACGCGAAACAGGCGGCACCGGGCTGGGGCTTTCGATTGTTAAACACATACTGACACGTCATCAGGCACGCCTGGATATTGAAAGCGAATTCGGCAAAGGCAGTACCTTCAGCGCCGTTTTCCCCAAGGCCCGCCTTGTCCATAAAGCACAGCCCGCCTAAAGCCAGCGCATGCCAGGGCTGACCAGGCATGCAATCTGGCGCATACGCCATGGAACACCCTAATCTACAACAGGTGGCAAAGGTTTCCGGTTTCCGGTGATATTGCCCGCATCCGGGCTAGCCTTGGATTTGGGTAATGCCGGCTGCAGGCTTGGCACCACCTCCACACTATTCTTGCGAATCACCACTGGCGGGCCACCTTCGCTTGGAAGTGGCACCACCAGGGTACGCGGCTCCACGCTCTCTGGCGGCAGCACTATCACCGGAGACAGGCGCGACCGTGTATTCATCTGTGCAGGCGGACTTACCGCGACACCAGATGAGGCATTGTTACTATTGGATAATGCCGGAATGGCGCCTAGCGTACTTTCCTCTGCCATGACCTGCGTCGTCTGAGCGATCGCCATACCGAGCAATAAAACAGGGGCAAACCAGCGCATATCAACTCCTTCGCCTGACACTATCCAATCTACTATACGCCGGCAAATCAGACTGTAAACCCTGACGTTTACGCATGTGCCAATAAAAAAGCGCAAGGCCAGGGCCTTGCGCTTCTTAATAACTGCAGATACTCCCGCGGAATTACAGCAAGACTTTTTCAATCCCGCCGTTATTGGCCTTCTGCACGAAATCCTGCATCCAGTTTTCACCCAGCAAGTGCTTGGCCATTTCCACCACGATGTAATCCGCCTGCACACCGGTATCTTCGCCGTAGCGCGCAAGACCTTGCAGGCAGGATGGGCAGGAGGTCAGTATCTTCACATCCTGCTCAGGCGCGCCCGGTGTCAGGCCCAGCTTGGCCATGCCTTTTTCCAGTTCTTCCTGCTTGCGCATTTTTACCTGGGTGGCAATATCCGGCCGTGACACGGCAAAGGTACCCGACTCGCCGCAGCAACGATCATTCAGCGCGACATCCTGGCCCATCAGCGCATTGGTCACCTTCAGCGGCTGATACGTCTTCATCGGGCTATGGCAAGGGTCATGGTACATATAGCGCGTACCCGTGACACCTTCCAGCTTCAGGCCTTTTTCCATCAGATATTCGTGAATATCCAGAAGGCGGCAGCCAGGGAATATCTTCTCAAACTCGTACTTCTGCAGCTGATCCATACAGGTTCCGCACGAGACGATCACAGTCTTGATATCTAGATAGTTCAGCGTATTGGCAATGCGATGGAACTGCACGCGGTTTTCCGCCGTGATCTGCTGGCCCTTGTCGTGGTTGCCGCTCGAGGTCTGCGGGTAACCGCAGCACAGATAACCTGGTGGCAGCACGGTGGTGGCACCGGTTTCATAGAGCATGGCCTGCGTCGCCAGCCCCACTTGCGAGAACAGGCGTTCCGAACCGCAACCAGGGAAGTAGAACACGGCATCCGATTCCTCGGTGGTTTTCTGCGGATTGCGGATGATAGGCACAATGGTGTCATCTTCCAGACCCAGCAGCGCACGCGAAGTCTTGGTCGGCATGGCTTTGGGCATGGGGCGGTTGATGAAGTGAATAACCTGCGCCTTGATATCGGGCTTGCCCTGAGTCGCCGGTGGTTTCTTCTTGATATTGCCAATCAACCCCAGCTTCTTGAATACCTGATGCCCCAGCCGCTGCAGCTTGTAACCCCAGCCTATCATGGCGGTGCGCATGAGCTTGATGGTCGCCGGATCCTTCACATTGAGGAAGGCCATGGACGCCGCCGTGCCGGGATTGAATTGCTTCTTGCCCTGCTCACGCAGGAAATTGCGCATGGCAATCGACACATCGCCAAAATCAATATCCACCGGACAAGGATTCAAGCATTTGTGGCAGACCGTGCAGTGATCGGCAACGTCATTGAACTCGTCAAAATGCTTGATCGAAATGCCGCGACGCGTCTGCTCTTCATACAGGAAGGCCTCAATCAACAGCGAGGTACCGAGAATCTTGTTCCGTGGCGAGTAAAGCAGATTGGCGCGCGGTACATGCGTGGTACATACCGGTTTGCACTTACCGCAACGCAAGCAATCGCTGATCGAATCGGCAATATCGCCTATCGCCGATTGCTCCATGATGATGGATTCTTGCTCCAGCAAGCCAAACGAAGGCGTATAAGCCCCGTCCAGGCCCGAGCCCGCCATCAGCTTGCCTTTGTTGAAGCGCCCTTCCGGGTCTACCTTCTGCTTGTAATCGGCAAAGGTGGAAATGGTTTTCTGATCCAGGAACGCCATTTTGGTAATGCCGATGCCGTGCTCGCCGGAAATCACGCCATCCAGGCTTTCGGCCAGCTTCATGATGCGGGCCACGGCCTCATGCGCGGCATGCATCATTTCATAGTCGTCGGAATTGACCGGGATATTGGTATGGACGTTGCCATCGCCGGCGTGCATGTGCAGCGCGACGAATACGCGGCCCTTGAGCACCTGCTTGTGGATTTCGTCAGCCCGCTCCAGAATCTTCTGGTATTCACGTCCGGTAAATATCTGGTGCAACGGCTTTTTCAGCTCGCGCTTCCACGACACGCGCACCTGATGCTCCTGTACGGCGCGGAAGACATTCTCGGTGGCGATATCGGCATATTCGCTACCCAGCACGCTGAGCGGCGCATCCAGATTTTCCAGAATGGTGCGCCAGTGCGTACGCACCTTGTCCACCAGCGCCAGCGACTGCGCACGCTTGGCAACCAGCATTTCAGGGTCGGCCTGGGTGTCGTCATCTTCATGCAGAGGCAGATCGCCCTGCAGGAAGGTTTCCAGCGCATCTGCCAGCTTGAGCTTGTTCTGGATAGACAGCTCGATATTGATGCGCTCGATGCCATCCGAATAATCGCCCAGACGCGGCAATGGAATCACCACATCTTCATTGATCTTGAACGCGTTGGTATGCTTGGCAATGGCCGCGGTACGGCCACGGTCCAGCCAGAACTTCTTGCGAGCGTCACCCGATACGGCGATAAACCCTTCACCGCCGCGGGCATTGGCCAGACGCACGATATGCGAGGCGGCTTCGCCCACGCCGTTTTCATCGTCACTGGCGATATCGGCCAACAACACCATCTTGGGACGCTCGTTGCGGGTTGCCTTGGTAGCATAGCCCACGGCTTTCAGATAGCGCTCATCCAGATGCTCCAGCCCCGCCAGCAAGGTGTTGGGGTGCGCATCCAGGTAATCCTTGATCTCGACAATCGCCGGCACACCCAGCGCCACATGCCCGAAAAATTCCAGACAGACAGTACGCACATGCTTGGGCATGCGATGCAGAATGAAAGTCGCGGAGGTGATCAGGCCGTCGCAACCCTCTTTCTGTATGCCGGGCAGGCCAGAGAGGAATTTATCGGTAACGTCCTTGCCCAGCCCGGTCTTGCGGAAGCTGGGGCCGGGGATTTCCAGGATCTCCGGTTCGGCGAGCATGGTTTTGCCATCTTCGGCGTAGCGCGTAATACGGAAGCGTGCGACAGGAATGTCATGTATCTTGCCCAGGTTGTGATCCAGGCGTTCCACCTCCAGCCAGTTGGCATCGGGTGTCACCATGCGCCATGAGGCGAGGTTATCCAGCGCGGTACCCCATAGCACCGCTTTCTTGCCGCCGGCATTCATGGCGACGTTACCGCCTATGCATGAGGCATCGGCCGAGGTCGGGTCACAGGCAAATTCAAGCCCGGCAGCAGTGGCTGCTTCCATCACGCGACGTGTCACCACGCCGGCGCCGCAATGGATGGTCGGTACCTGACGGCCAACGCCTGGCAAGGTACGCATTTCCACCGGGCTCAGCGTATCCAGTTTTTCGGTATTAATCACCGCAGACAAGGGCGTCAGCGGCACGGCACCACCGGTATACCCGGTGCCGCCACCGCGTGGAATAATGGTCAGGCCGAGTTCGATACAGGCGCGTACCAGCGCCGCCATTTCCTGCTCGGTATCGGGTGTCAGTACGACAAACGGATATTCAACACGCCAGTCAGTAGCATCGGTGACATGCGAAACACGCGCCAGGCCGTCAAACTGAATGTTGTCCTTGCGCGTGATCTTGCCGAGGCGGGATAAAGCCTTTTTGCGCAAACTTTCGGTCTGCTTGAAATCCTGCTCAAACACATCGACCGCCTTGCGTGCCGCGGCGATAAGGCGCAAGACCAGAGGATTGCCCTGGCTACGCTCGTCGATGGCCTTGATGCGATGATGCAGCGCGCTGATCAGCGCTTGCCGGCGTTTTTTGTTGGCCAGCAGATCGTCCTGCAGGTAAGGATTGCGGGAAACGACCCAGAGATCCCCCAGCACTTCAAACAGCATGCGTGCAGAGCGGCCGGTTTTACGTTCGCCGCGCAATTCATTGAGAACGTTCCAGATATCTTCACCGAGGAATCTGATAACGATTTCGCGGTCTGAAAACGAGGTGTAGTTATACGGGATTTCGCGTAAGCGGGTGGTCATGAATTTGGAAGGTAACCAAAAATGCAATTATACCATGCGCAAGATGGCAGTTTAATAGCAGACTGAATTTGTCAGGTATTAAGCTTATACGTGATGCAAAATTCATACAGTCGCCCATTACCAGGCGCAGATTCCAGATGACAAGCTCCGGCAAACCCACCACAATAACGCGTGCATCGCAGATGGCTCATATTAAAGATGAAATCCTTATTTAATTCCCCCCGAAAATTGTTATTCCCGCTGCTGCTGGTACTGCTGCTGGGCTTTCTTGCCTACACGCTGGCCAGCAAGCCAACTGCGCCCAATATCAGCTTCACCACGCTGGATGGCAAAACATCCAGCATGCAGGATCTGCGTGGCAAAGTCGTGCTGGTGAATTTCTGGGCAACCGATTGCCCGGGCTGCATTGCCGAGATGCCGGCGCTGATACAGACCTGGCATCAGTATCATGAGCGTGGCTTTGAGGTGGTGTCGATTGCCATGCCTTACGACCCGATTGATCAGGTGAAGAATTACACGGCCAAAAATGCACTGCCTTTTCAGGTCACCCATGACGACAGTGGTGACATGAGCATGCAATTCAACGAAGTGCGCGTCACACCCACTACCTTCGTGCTGGACAAAGACGGCAAGATTATCCGCAAAGCCATCGGCGAGCTTGATTTCAAATCCTTGCACGATCTGCTGGATCAGCAACTGGGCAAAAAAGGCTAAGCATGCTCTGGATCAAAGCTTGGCACATTATTTTCATGGTGACCTGGTTCGCCGGCCTGTTCTATTTGCCGCGCTTGTTTGTCTACCACGCCATGTCCAGCGATGAAATCAGCCATGCGCGTTTCAAAATCATGGAGCGCAAGCTGTTCTACGGCATCATGACCCCCGGCGCAGTGCTGACTATCGCGTTTGGCGCCTGGCTGTGGCTGGGCTATGGCTTCAGTGGCGGCTGGTTGCACGCCAAGGTGTCGCTGGTGGCATTGCTGGTGCTCTATCACTTGTATTGCGGCAAACTGGTGCGCGACTTCGCCCAGGACCGTAACCAGCACAGCCACGTGTTTTACCGCTGGCTTAACGAAGCGCCGGTGCTGGTGCTGATTGCCATTGTCATTCTGGTTGAGGTCAAGCCTTTCTAACCATGCCAGCGCATCCATTATTCAATTCCGAGTTGCTGATTGCCAGGATACAGACCTCCTCCGGCGATCCTGCAGAGCGCCTGCTTAATGCCTTTGATCTTGTCGCAACAGCTGCCGCCGCAAGCAAAGACAGCACGACACACGACCAGATAGCCCCCTCGGCAGACAGCGCCATGCTGCGTTTCATGCAACGCCAGACGCAGGCCATGGCCATCGAAATGCCGGAACTGCTGGCGCAGCAACTTTATTTCATGATGCAACAAGCCCTGGCGACTGAGCTCGCCTCCCCCGCCTCACGCGCGCTGCATCATGCCCGCATCGCAGCCGAGGCGATGCTGCAAGCCCAGGCACCCGAGCAGAAACCTGCCCGCAAGCGACTGGCTTATGCCATCGCCGCCGGCTTGTTTACCCTGCTGGGCACCAGCAGCATTGCCTTGCAAAGTGAATTTCAGCCTTCCGGCCCGTTTATCGTGGCTGCGCTGACGGCATCTACCAAGCCAGCCGAGCTGCGCATGGCCCCTGATTTTTCAGTCGCCAATCCGGCTCGCACCGCCGCCATGTACGCCAAAATCGAACAGATGCGCACCGGCAACTGCGATTACCCGCAAGCACTGGTGCTGCCTGAATCAGAACGCGGGATTTACATCGAATATATTGTGAACGGCAAGGTATCGACCAAGGTCAGCGACCAGGATGTGGTGAACAAGCTGATGCAGCAGGTGAGCTGCAATTACACGCCTATGCTGATGAAAAACTCGACGAGTTAGAGATGAATCATAAAGCCGGCTATTGCCGGCTTTATACCGAACAGTGGATAGCCTTATTGCTCGGAAAGTGTTTTAAGTTGCTGCAGACCGGTTTGGTATATGGAAGTCACGGCGTCACGCGCGGTCTTGTCATCTTCCCCAGCCTTGGGCTCATGCGCAGGATCTTTGCGTTTGAACATGCTCTTCCAGGTCACTTTGGTTTTGCCTTCCCCCACTGCTTGCATTTGCAGGGTCGAATCATATTCGCGCAGGGGCAATACGCTTTCCGTGATGGTGTATTTCAATACATGATTCGCGTCATCAAATTCCGTCAGCGTTTCATGAATATTGCCGCCGTCTTTCAACACGAGGACGCGCTGGGCGCCCGCGGTATTCGCTGCCCCGCTGGCTAGCGTTGTTTTTGCCACCGCAGGATGCCAGGACATGTCGGCAAAATTACCGGCCCGTGCCCAAACCTTATCGAGTGGGGCATTGATTTCGATGGTTTCACGGATACGCAGGGTTTCATCAATCGCCGCGATTGATACCATCGGTAAAGCAACAGCAGCAAGAATTAAAGCAGGTTTTAAAGCACGCATACATACCTCGGTTATTAAATGAAGATGACCGCATGGCGGACGGCGCAAGGAATGTACATCACTTTTTTGCCTGGCACCCGGGAAAAAATCCCGTTATTACCCATGAATAAGTACGCTGCATAAAAATATACAGATTTGTATATTTACCGCATGCTTTACGATAGAATTAATCATCATCAGGAAACACCAGACCATGTCTCCATTACGGGCAAAAATACTTAGCGTGGCTACCGATCTGTTTCAGACACGGGGCATCAACTCCACCGGCGTTGACACGATTGTCGCCGTCGCCGGCACCACCAAAATGACCTTGTACAAGTATTTCCACAGCAAGGAAGACCTGATTCTGGAAGTCTTGCAGCAAGGGCATCAGGATTTTCAGTCCTGGCTGCAACAGAAATTCGAGACCAACACAAAAAAACCCGCAGAAAAACTGCAGAAGCTGTTCGATTTCATTGAAGAATGGGTGACATCGCCCGACTTTCGCGGCATGGCCTTTCTCAAGGCATCGGCCGAATTCCCCAACGAAGAGAATCCGGTGCATCGCCTGTCCGCCGAGCAATCGCGTCAGTTCCGCCAATATCTGGCCTCCCTTGCCAGCGAAGCCGGCATACAGGATACCGAAGGTCTGGCCTTGCAACTTTCGCTGCTGATTGAAGGCGCCATGCAGGCTGAACAGATGAAGCGCGGCTCGGGTGCGGTCAAATATGCCAAAAAAGCCGCCAAAGTCCTGATCGATAACGCCCTTAAATCCTGACACAGTGCGTCAGCACACTTGCCCGGCGAGCCGCTACTCGCGGATAATGTGGCTTTACCCTATTAGCCCACATAATGAAAACTCTGATTTGCGGCTCCATGGCTTACGACACCATCATGGTGTTTGGGGACAGTTTTAAAAATCACATCCTGCCTGAAAAAATCCACCTGCTGAACGTCTGCTTTTTTGTACCGGAAATGCGGCGTGAATTTGGCGGCACCGCGGGCAACATTGCATACAACCTGCAGCTTCTGGGCGGCGCCCCATTAATCATGGCAACCGTCGGCGAAGACTTTCAGCCTTACAGCAAATGGCTGGACAAGCAGTCGCTGGATAACACACACATCAAAATCATTCCGGATACCTTCACCGCCCAGGCATTCATCACTACGGACCAGGACGATAACCAGATCACGGCCTTCCATCCAGGCGCCATGAGCGAAGCACACACCAACAGCGTGCTCGATGCCAAGGATGTCAGCCTCACCATCATTGCTCCGGACGGCCGTGACGCCATGTTCCTGCATGCAAAGGAATGCAAGGATGCCGGCATCCCCTTCCTGTTTGATCCCGGCCAAGGCTTGCCCATGTTCAATGGTGAAGAGCTGTTGCATTTCATTGAGCTGGCGGACTACGTGGCGGTCAATGACTACGAGGCGCAACTTCTGCAGGAAAAAACCGGTCTTACCCTGGAAACCATTGCCGCTAAGGTAAAGGCCTTGATCGTCACCCTGGGTAGCGAGGGGTCGCATATTTACACCGAAGGTAAACGCCTGCATATTCCATGCGTTGAGGCTTCAGCCGTCACTGATCCTACCGGATGTGGCGACGCCTACCGCGCCGGCCTGCTTTATGGCATCAGCAAAGGCTGGGATTTGCAACAAAGCGGGCAGCTGGCATCGGTCATGGGGGCGATTAAAATTGCGTATCGCGGCGCACAAAACCATCAACCAAGCCGCGTAGAGATCGCACAGAAGTATCAACAGGCATTTGGCAGCTCAATCAATCTGGGTTAAAGGAGTCAGAAGTGAATACAGTTAAAGTAGTGGGCATTGCAATCATGCTGGCCATGCTGGGCGCATGCGCCAGCTCAAACTCCGGCAGTGTGTATAGCCGGGATGAAGCCCGCAAGGTACAAACCGTGAAAATGGGCGTGGTGGAAAGCGTACGTACCGTCAAGCTTGAGGGCACCAAATCACCCGTCGGCACCGCCGGCGGCGCGGTAGTAGGCGGCGTAGCAGGCAGCACTGTCGGCGGCGGCAAAGGCCAGGCGATTGCCACGGTACTGGGCGCCATCGTAGGTGGCCTGGCAGGTTCGGCAGCGGAAGAAGGCCTGACACGCAAGGATGGCCTTGAAATCACGGTAAAACTGGATAGCGGCACCATGATCGCTGTTGTGCAGGAAGCCGATGACCAGTTCCAGCCAGGCGAACGTGTCCGTATTCTGGAAAGCGGCGGCACTACGCGCGTCAGCCACTAATACAAGCGGTGCACAATAATAAAACCCGGCGCGTGTCCGGGTTTTATTTTGCCGGCTTCCTGGCATCACACCTCACGGGCGATTCATGCAAGCTTCAAATCGCCGTCACCGTTCCGTCATAAAAAATTCGTAAATTCTCTCCTATCTTAAATCAGCAGGAGAGATTCAATTGCTAGAAAAGCATGTCTCAACCGGCTTGCACAGCGAGCCCAGCCATCTGCACGTGACCCTGGCGCGCAACCCTTCCGAAATTGCCGAAGCACAACGTTTGCGCTACAAGATATTTGCCGAAGAAATGGGCGCCCGCATCAATGGGCAAGACGGCCTGGACCGTGATGGTTTCGATGCTTTTTGCGATCACTTGCTGGTGCGCGAAACACGCAGTGGCGAAGTCGTTGGCACTTACCGCATCCTCAACCCCACCATGGCTGCGGAAGCAGGTGGCTATTACTCGGCAGGCGAGTTTGATTTGAGCCGTCTCCAGCATCTGTTTGATCGCACGGTGGAAGTGGGCCGCGCCTGCGTGCACCCCGACTATCGCATGGGTGGCACCATTACCCTACTTTGGGCAGGGCTGGCCAAGTACATGCAAACCCACCGCTACGAGTACATGATAGGTTGCGGCAGTGTAGGCATGGCCGACGGCGGCCACATGGCAGCCAGCCTTTACACCCAGTTGGCACAGGATCACCTCTCCCCGCCGGAGTACCGTGTTTTCCCGCGTTGCCCATTGCCGCTGAATGCGCTGCAAACTTCGCTGGACGTTAATTGCCCGCCGCTGATCAAGGGCTATCTGCGCCTGGGTGCTTATATCTGCGGCGAGCCGGCCTGGGATCCAGATTTCAATACCGCGGACATGCTGGTCATGTTACCTTTGTCGCGTATCAACAAGCGCTATGCGGCTCACTTCTTCAAATAATTGGAAAAACCCAGCTCTCTCATCACCCGGATTTTCCGGGTAATCCGTATCGTTCTGCATATGTTCAATGGCATGCTGATTGCCATTCTGCTGTTGCCGCGCCTGAGCGCGCGGCAACGCGACCGCGTTATCAGCCACTGGGCGCGCGGGCTGATGCAGGTAATGAATATCCAGGTAATGGTTAAAGGATCACCACCGCATCCGGACATCGCCTCGGCCATGCTGGTCGGCAATCATGTTTCCTGGGTCGACATCCACGCCTTGAACAGCGTGCGTACAGTAAGGTTTATCGCCAAATCCGAAGTGCGGGACTGGCCGGTATTCGGCTGGTTTGCGCGCAAGGTGAATACCTTTTTCATCGATCGCCAGCGCAAGCAGGATACCTCGCGCATGGTGGCAGAAGCGGTTAGCAGTCTGAAAGCCGGCGATTGCCTGTGCTACTTTCCTGAAGGCACGACGACTGACGGCACCGAGCTGAAGCCCTTCAAAGGCAGCCTGATGCAAGCGGCGATTGATGCGGACAGCCTGGTCTGGCCGGTGGCGATTCGCTATCCGCGCGCAGATGGCAGTGTGAATACCGAGATGGCGTATTGGGGTGATCTCACCCTGATGGAGTCCATCGCCAAGGTACTGGCCTGCCGAAAACCGGTGGTAGAGCTCGACTTTGCGCCGCCCATCAGCCCGGCCGGGCATGACAGGCGCAGCCTTACACTACAGGCCCGTCAGGCGATTGCCAGCCGGCTTGATCTTGCGGGGTGAGTCTTCCGGACTGCAGGGCACCTGGAAAATCATGCGGTCTTCAAGGCGCATGGCGGTCAGGCTGCCGCCCCACAGGCAACCGGTATCCAGCGCAAACAGATGCGTGCGTTGCTGCAGCCCCAGCGCAGACCAGTGGCCGAAAATAATGGCGGTATCCGCCGAGCGTCGCTGAGGCACGTCAAACCAGGGCAGATAGCCGTCCGGAATATCCTCCAGCTCACTCTTGAACTTGAAATCCATGTCGCCTGCCGGTGTGCAGATACGCAAGCGCGTCATGGCATTGGTGATCATGCGCAGCCTGTCCATCCCCTGCAGACTGTCATGCCAGGCCACCGGATGATTGCCATACATATGCTGCAGAAAATCGCGGTAATCCGGCCCGCGCAAGGCATCAGCCACCTCGGCACCCAGCGCCAGCGCATCTGCAGCACTCCACTGCGGCACCAGACCTGCGTGCACCATCAGATAGCCGGCATCGGCATGCACCAGCGGCAAGCTGCGTAACCAATCCAATAACGTATCGCGATCGGGCGCATCCAGGATTTCCTGCAAGGTATCGCTACGATGCGGCTGCACAAAGCCCTCCGCCACTGCCAGCGCATGCAGGTCATGATTACCCAGCACGGCGACGATGGATTGCCGGTGCTGGTAAAGCCAGCGCAACACTTGCAGGGAGTGGCCGCCACGATTGATGAGATCCCCCACCAGCCAGAGACGATCCCGCGCAGGATCAAAGCCGATATGGGTCAGCAGATTCTGAAATGAAAAATGGCAACCTTGCAGATCACCGATTGCGTAGGTTGCCATAGCTTGAACTCACTTGTGCGATGCTGCGGGGCAACATCGCATGATCAATATTAGTCGGCCTTGAAGTTGGCGCCGCCCTGATTTGCCATATAGGCCACAGCACGAGCAACTTCCGCATCGCTCAGGCCAGGATTACCGCCCTTGGCTGGCATCATGCGGATACCGTGAATGGCATGCTGTACCAGAGTGTCATACCCCTGGGCAATACGTGGAGCCCAACCATCCTTGTCGCCGATCTTGGGAGCGCCCATCAGGCCACCAGCGTGGCACATGGCGCAAACACCCTTAACCACCTCTTCACCAGACTTACCGCTGGCAGCGGCTTTGGGCGCTTCAGCCACAACGGCTGGCTTGGCTTCTTCAGCCGGGGCAGCAGCAGGCGCAGCTGGTGCGGCGGCCTTGGCTTGTGGCGCAGCCGCTGGGGCTGGAGCTGCCGCGGCAGCCGTGGCGGCCGGTGCAGCAGCAGCTGGAGCGGCAGCAGCAGGTTCTGCAGGAGCAGCACCATGCGAAGCGCCGCCTTGCTCAGGTGACTTGAAGTTGGCACCGGCCTGATTGGCCATGTAAGCCACGGCATTAGCGACTTCATTGTCGGTCAGATCAGGATTACCGCCACGCGCAGGCATGGAGCGGATACCTTCAATCGCATGCTTGATCAGGGTTTCATAGCCTTGGGCAATACGTGGTGCCCAGGCAGACTTGTCACCGATCTTAGGTGAACCCAATGCGCCAGCGGCGTGACATGCAGAACAGACCGCGGTCACTACCTGCTCGCCAGTCTTGTCGACGTGCGGGCCGCTGTTGTCAGCCACTTCCACTTGCGCCACCGGCTTGATACGCTCTTCTACCACAGCTTGCTGGATAGCAGGATCGGCATCCACCAGATGCGAAGCCTGTATGCCAAACAACATCTTAACAATCAGAAAGATCACCAGTGCGGGCGCAAACAAACCACCCAAGGTAGCCAGCACCACCTGTTTTACTGTTGTTTTTGGAAATTCGTGATGATGCTCACCCATGACGATAAACCTTTATACCCATACGAAAAGTAGTGATTATACGTTGAAGCGCCAACAGGTAAAAGGACAAGCTAGCCTGCATTTGCTATAATCTTGTTCGCTGTATTTCGATACGCGCCCGTAGCTCAGTTGGATAGAGTGTTGGTTTCCGAAGCCAAAGGTCACAGGTTCGACTCCTGTCGGGCGCGCCAAAGTTTTTTTCAGTCTCGTGGCATTTTTCAAAGTGCTTCTTCCCGCTCACCAACACCCCTCTTTTGCAACACCCATTCTGGTATGGCCGAGGCTGAGCAGGTCATATCCTTTAAATCTCCTATGCTAAAGACGGTACAAAATAGTCCGATCAACGTGCGTCATCCTCAATTCCCCACCAATTAATGAGTTATAGCAAATCTACTCATTTGATTCTTTAGCACCAAAACTCATTAAATACTTTGAAATTGAACGAGATTTAAACGTAAGAACTAATGCAACAATAAATTCGATCACGAATGGGCCGATTTTCAAGTAATGAAACTGCTCATAATCCAGGGTGGACTGATGTTGGCGTGAAATATAAAAAGACAAAGGCAAGTAATAAGCGATGGCGGGTAGCACTTGCACGGTAAAAATCAATAAGGCGAATACAATACAAGCCACTCGCACAGCTTCTTGAGACTGAATATTTAGAATGTTTTCGTATTTTGTTTTGGGGATAAGCCTGTGCGCGACCGACATTGGGAAAAACCATAGAAGAATAGACAAAACCATGATGAATACCACTATTGGATATTTGAGTGGATAAGGTTCAAACCCGGGTTGATTGCTGAGAGCGCTAATATAGCCATAGATTGAAAATGAAAAAATAAATAGCCAAATTGAAAATAGGCGAACGGCCAAACCAACGATTTGTTGTGGGGTCATATTTTACTATCTCGCTTAGCATTAAGGGTCGCACACCATCGCGCTCCAATAGATGGATAGGCAATTTTGTCTACATACTACTTCGTTGCATGAATCACTTATGTAAGTGGCTTTTGAAAATATAAATCACTGCCATTTCATATTATCCTTGAGAGTGTTCATAAACATATGATCACGATTGTCAAAGCAATCCCCATAGGTTTTTTGATAAATGCGGGTATAGCTTTTACCCAATCGCAATATATCATCCACATTTGACATTCGCATGGTGAATAACCCAAGTGTCAACTTATAGAGCCTCATTTCAGAGAGCTTGGATTCGGGGAATGTCTGTGTAAACCATTGATAGTCTGCGACATAATCTGCGCAAGTTTTTGCATTCAAGTTTGCAGACGAGTCTTTGCTGAAATCTACCGGAACTATTACAACCATGTCAGCAGGCTTTCCGTCCACGTCGGAGCCATGCAAGAATTTGCTTTGCTGTACTAAGGTAATCGCAGCATTATCCAAAATTTCTGATCGAGAGCTTTTCTTGATGACGGGAGTATCTATCGTATCGTTTTCCAACACCCTGACTTCGACCAAAACCTGACCTTGATGCCCGGCCTGGTATGCTTCGACTGGATAGGAAAACGGAGG